>NZ_DCNR01000054.1:29986-38588 GCF_002322065.1 Dermacoccus sp. UBA1591
CGATGGGGCATCCCGTCAGTCGATGAGCGTCTCGCGCAGCTGGGGCGTCAGCAACCGCCGTGCGCAGATCATGCGCTGTTCGACGGCCGACGTGACGGCCTGCGCAGCCAGGATCGACGTCGAGACGACGACCTGCGCCGTAGCCGCCTGCACGGCCGATCCGCCGCCGAGCATGACGCCGATGAACGCGCCGGGCAGCGTCACCATGCCGGCTGTGCGTGTCTGGTCGAGCACGGGGATGAGCGACTCGGGGAGGCGTCGCGCAATGACTTCGCTGATCGCGTCGCGGGGCAGCATGCCGATCGACAGCCCCGCTTCATACATGTTCTTCTCCTCGCGCAGCCCGTCGAACGCGCGCCGCGAGACGAGGGTGTGCACGCTCATGACGTTGCCGATGACGATGCCCGCCGTCGGGATGATCGACACACCCTTCATCGGCACGACACCGCTGACGGTGAGGATGACGAGGACAGGCACGAGCCCTGCCGCCATCGCGAGCGCCGCAGCGAGCCGAGCCCGCACGTCCGTCGCGCCCGACCGCTTCGTCGTCGTCAGCACAGCCACGATGAACATGACGGCAACCGCGAGCACCGACGCCCACAGGTAGCGCACGACGCTCGTGATGAGCAGGGCGGCGAGCGTCAGCTGCACACAGGCACGCGCAACGGCGACGAGCGACGTCCGCGTCAGCTTGACGCCCGAAGCCCGGTAGCCGACCTGGATCATCACCAGCAGACATGCAATGGCGACGACGACGTGCCAGCCGAACCCTGTTGTCATACGGCCATTCTCACCGACGCCGGCGCCGCTTCGCACACCGCACGACGCCAGGGGCCTCGCCCGTCGCGCACCGCCCGGCTGCCGGCGGGGGCACTCGCCCCAGCGTTCGGGACGTTTCGCTCCTGTCAGGCGTTCGGCGGGCATGATGTGTTTCAAGGGGAGGAGCACACCATGACGACCCAGGCGCACCACGTCGGCGCACGCGACATGACACCCGAGCAGGTCGGCATGCTCAACGGCCGCGCAGCCGCACTGCAGGCGGCGACGGCGGATCTGCTCGAACGGGGATATCTGCGTCAGACGGCGTACGGGCGCCTCGAGGCGTGGACGATCCCACCCGCCGACGTCACGCCCCTGCAGCGCGCGGTCGTCGACGCCGTCCGTTGCCGCGCGCCACGCCTCGAGAACGTCCCCGCCGTGCGTGCGGCGCTCGACGAACTGCAGCGTGACGCCGTGCGCCGTGGCCTGCTCAATCCGCCGCGCAGAGGCGGTAGGGGCGAGACCCTGAAGATGACGTTCATGACCCTGTTCGGGGTCGCCATGGCGATCATCGCCGCCACCGGAAAGTCTGTGGGTGGCGTGCTGGTCGGCTTGGGCTTCACGTGTTTCGGGGCGTACAACCTCGTGCGTGCTGTCCGCACCACACGGCAGGGGCGCCGCACGCATGCCGGGGCTGCGGCCCTGGAGCAGATGCGGTTGCGCGTGCCGAGCCCTGCGGCGGGGCTCACGCAGCCACCGATGCGCGGCGGGCTCGGCTACTTCGTCGGCCTGTACGGGACGCGGCCGCTGCTCATCGCGTTCCCGGCCACCGCGGCCCTGGGATGGGGGCTGAGCGACCACGTCGTCGACGAGGAGATGCAGCGTCACGCGAGGGCGAGTTCGGGCGCAGAGCCGTCGAGTACGAACGGGTACACGTGCTCGTCGGGTACGTCGAGCTCCGACTGGTCGTGCGACACCCATTCCGGCGGTTCCGGTGACGCCTGGTGCAGCGGCGGAAACTGCTGCGGCAGTGGAGGATCGTGCAATTCGGGTTCGTGCGGCGGCGGCTCGTCCTGCGGCGGCTCGTCGTGCGGTTCGAGTTGCGGTGGCGGCAGCAGCTGCTCGAGCTGACGCTCCGCACGGCCACCGCGTCGTCAAGGCCTGCACCATCGGCTGCCGCGTCAGCTGCATGAGAAATGCGCATCTGCCCGAGGAACATGCTGCGTATTTCTCGGGCAGATGCACATTCCTCGTGCAACGTCAGCGGGTGCGCGACAGCCTTCGCAGCTCCTCACGTCGACGCTGACTCACGCAGGGAGCTTCACGTCAGCCATCCGCCGGAAGCCACACGTCACCGTGCCGGCAGTACGTGCTTACCGTCCCGGTCGGTCGCGACGCACAGCGAGCAGACAGCACCGTCACCCGTCGCGGAGGCCAGCATGTCGGGGCGTTCGAACACGTCGCCGCAGGCCTCGCAGTCGATCTCGGCCGCCGACGGGTTGCCGTGCTCGTCGAACATCTCGTGCGCCAGCCCGTCGGTGTCGCGGCGCAGGTAGTAGCGACCCTTCGTCGCGACGGCGATGACGGGCGGCAGAACGACGGAGAGCACGACGGCGATGATCGGCGAGTACGGCTGCAACCCACTGCCGAGGCCGCCGAAGAAGGCCACGATCGACAGGCCACCCGCGACGATGACGGAGACGAACCCGACCGGGTTGATCGCGTACAGCATGCCCCGGCGGAATTCGGGAGCCTTCGGCGAGAGCTTCAACAGATAGGTGTTGACGATGATGTCGCTCGCGACGGTCACGATCCACGCGATGGCAAGGTTTGCGTAGAAGCCCAGGATGTCGTTGAGGAAGTCGAACATGTTCGCCTCCATCATGACGAGGGCGATCGTCACGTTGAACAGCACGAACACCATGCGGCCGGGGTAGTGCTTCGTCACACGGGTGAACGAGTTCGTCCACGCGAGCGAGCCGGAGTACGCGTTCGTCACGTTGATCTTGATCTGGCTGATGACGACGAGCACGACGGCGAGCGTCATCGCGAGCCAGTGGGGCATCATCTGCTCGTACGCCAAAAGGAACTGGTGCACGGGCTCGTTGGCGATCGACGCACCGCCCGCGACGTTGGCGATGAGGTAGACGGCGAGGAACAGCCCGATCATCTGCTTGAGTGCACCGAAGAAGACCCAGCCGGGGCCGGCGACGATGACGGCCGTCCACCAGCGTCGCGAGTTCTCCGGGGTCTTCGCGGGCATGAAGCGCAGGTAGTCGATCTGCTCGGCTATCTGCGCGATGAGCGAGAGGCAGACACCTGCGGCGAGCATGACGGCGCTGAAGCTGACGCCCCCACCATGGGCGCCCTTGTAGTCGAGGAAGGTGTCGACCGAGCCGGGGTGCGCCTGAACGAGATAGACGAGCGGAACACCCATGAGCAGCAACCACAGCGGCGTCGTCCACACCTGCAACTTGCTCAGCGCCTTCATTCCATACACGACGAGCGGTATGACCATGAGACTGCTGACGAGGTAACCCGCCCACAGCGGCACCCCGAGCCCCAGCTTGAGCCCCTGCGCCATGATCGAGCCCTCGAGCGCGAAGAAGATGAAGGTGAAGCTCGCGAAGATGACGTTCGTCAGCACCGAGCCGTAGTAGCCGAAGCCCTTGCCGCGCGTGATGAGGTCGAGATCGAGGTTGTAGCGCGCCGCGTAGTAGGCGAGGGGCACACCCGTCACGAAGATGATGGCGGCCGCGACGAGGATGCCGAGAATCGCGTTCGTCGTGCCGTGCTGGATGCCGACGTTGGCACCGATCGAGAAGTCGGCGAGGTAGGCGATCCCACCGAGCGCCGACGTCGCGACGATGCCCGGGGCCCAGCGCCGATAACTGCGCGGCGCGAACCGCAGCGTGTAGTCCTCCAGCGTCTCGCTCCTCGCCTTCGCGGTCCCGACGGCGGACGCGGTGGCCCGCTCGTCGACCAGTGGTTCCAGTTGCGACGTCGCCATGCTGTGCGCCCCTCTGCTCTCGTCCTGCGTTTCGACAACCGAGGTGGCGGTATCGCCATTCGGTACGCAGGAATCTAGGCAGCCGAGGTTTCGACGGACGCGTGACGATGTTTCACGAGAGTTAAGCCCCCTACCCCGATGTTGCCCGCGTTTTCGGTCACCCGCGCCGCGAAAAGCGGGCAACATCGCGACTGGACGAGGCGTCGGCGGGCCGGACGCGTCGGCGACCCGCCGTCAGCACCGTAAGGGGCTGAGGTGGACGTCGTCACCCAGCCAGCGTTCGATGCGTCCAGGCGCGAAGAGGTCGAGGCGCGTGACGCCTACCGGGAGGTCATGACCCACCGGCGCCGAGCCCAGCATCGTCGAGTCCGGGCGCGTTGACTCCGGCGCGGCGGCTGCCGGCTTTGCGGCGTCTGCCCGCGTCAGTGCCCCCGGCGCCCGCTGCAGGATGGCGGCCGCGCCGAGCGTCGTCACCTGATCGACGACGCGGCGCCCGCCGCGGATGCCGGGCGCGTCGTCGTCGGCTGCGAGGCGAAACTCCTCGACGAGCGCCGGGCGCCCCGCATGAGAGATGTCCGTGCGAGCGACGAGTTCGCCGCCCGCCTCACCATGGCGGCCGAGGACGAGGGTGTCGCGCAGCATGAGCGACCCACCGTCGGCGATGTCCGCACGAGTCGTCCGGGTGGCGCGGGCGTCGGTGGCGACGACGAACGGCTCCCCGGGCCAGCGAAGCGACGCCCCCTCCGCCACGCTCAGATTCGCCGACCAGGAACACGCTCCCCCACGCCCGGCGTAGGCGACCGTCGCCGCGACCTCGACGATCTCGAGTGCGACACCGTCACCGACGACGATGTCGAGTTCGGCCTCGTCACCCGCGAGCAGCAGAGCCGTCGTCGCGACGAGGGCGACGCGCGCGGACGTCGGCGTCACCCGCAGGATGCGCGGCGCAAGCAGGCTCGAGCGGGTACGGACCCGAACGGCTGAGCCCGCGGCGCCTCGTTCGACGTGGAGCTTCATCGCTCACCACCGGCCGGCCGGGGAGCCCACGCTCGCGCCTCCTGCTCCGCGAGGACTGAAACCCGGCCAGGCGCCATGTGGTGTTTCGGCCCCCAGGCCGCGCACGGCTCGCGTCGCTCAGTGCGTGTGAGTGACGCCGTCATGCGTGTGCTCACCCTCGCTGTCGGCGTGGACATGCGGCGCCATCGGACCCGGATCCTGCGCGACGTGCCCGCCGCCTTGGTAGGCCGCGAGCACCTCGCGCACCCAGGCCGTCAATCGCTCGACGGAGGCCGCATCCGTGCGCGACAGCGCGATGACAGGGCGTCCGTCACGAGCCTCACGGCCCTGCTGCTCCATGAGTGCGGCGTCGACCCCGACATGCGGCGCAAGGTCTGTCTTGTTGACGACGAGCAGGTCGGCGCGTGCGATGCCCGGCCCGCCCTTGCGGACGACGTCACCGCCGCCGGCGACGTCGAGGACGAAGATCTGCGCGTCGGCGAGGGCCGGCGAGAACGTCGCCGTCAGGTTGTCGCCGCCCGATTCGACGAGGACGAGCTCGACGTCAGGATGGTCGGCTGCGAGATCCTCGACGGCGACGAGGTTGGCGCTGACGTCATCACGGATCGCGGTATGCGGGCATGCCCCGGTCTCGACGGCGCGAATGCGATCGACGTCAAGAACGCCTGCGGCCCTGAGCATCTGGGCATCTTCGTCGGTGTAGATGTCGTTCGTGATGACGCCGAGCGAGATCTCCTCGCCGAGTTCGCGGCACAGCATGCCGATGAGCGAACTCTTGCCCGTACCGACCGGACCGGCCACCCCGAGCCGCATGGGGCGCGATGGATTCGATGCCGCGTCACGGCGCGAATCGACGCCGACCGTGATCTTCTGGGACGTCATCGCGCCCTGTCCGGCGGCGGGCGTATCGATGCCGGAAGTGGCGGTGGCTTCACTGCCGGGGCGCGAGGTCATGGCGATCTCAGACACGGAACAACTTCCTCTCGGTGTCGGCGTGAGCGGCATGCCACGCCTCGAGCTGGGGTGCGGAATGGACTGGGATGTCGTACGGCGCGACCAGGTCGGCGCAGGCCGCGACGAGGTCGTCGAGATGGGACGCCGAATCGAGCGTCCAGGCCACGGCATCCACAGGGTCGAGCGGTTCGAGCTTCAACGCGGCGGCGGTGACACTCTGGACGTCGTCATATCCGACGACGCGGGCGACGGACGCACCGTCGAGGCCCAGCTCGCCGGCGAAAGCGCCGAGGACGGCGGCGCGGGCGGTGAGCGGGCGGGGCAACCCCTCGAGCCACTGTGCCGCGGGGCCGTCAGGACGCAGCCGGTGCACGAGGCGCAACATCGCCCGCCCCTGGGCGATCGACGAATCACGCACCGCCGCGACGGGGTTGCGGGCCGCCCAGGCCCACGCGACGTCCTCGGACGCGAACGCGGGCTCGGGCACGGGCACGGGCTCGGCCGTGGCGGCATCCCCGCCTTGCGTGCAGGTGCACCCGGGTGCACCTGCACGCAGATGACGGACGGCGGCGGACGCGACGACGGCCGTTCCCGCCTCGACGCGTGCCACCGTCGCGAGGCGCATCGCGATGAAGGCGGGCACCTCGTGCACCGGCAACCCCCCGAGCAACGCCGGTTCGAGACCACCTGAGGCGGTGTAGCCGCCAACAGGCAGCCTCGAATCAGCGAGCAGCAGGCTCGCCATCCCCGCACCGTCCGTCGCCGCGTCGGGCCTCATGACGCCACCGCCCCGCCCCTGCGTGCAGCTGCACCCGGGTGCATCTGCACGCCGGACGTCGGACGTGGGAGCTGAGCCGCAGCAGGACATGGCGATCAGAAGAGCGAATACCGCTGCGCGAGCGGCAGTTCCGTCGCCGGCTGCGGGGTGACGAGCTCACCGTCGACGGCGATGGCGAACGTCTCGGGGTCGATGTCGATGCGCGGTGTCGCCGAGTTGTTGATCATGTCGGCCTTCGTCACCTCGCGTGTCGGCCGCACGGCTTCCACCTCCCGCCGCAACCCGAGCGACTCCCGCAGACCATTCTCTGCAGCCGCCGGCGACACGAATGACACCGCGAGCGACGCAGCGTCGTCCGCCACGAGCGCCGGGCGCATCAGCACGGGCTGTGGCGTCGGGATCGACGCGTTCGGGTCGCCGAGGGCAGCCCACACGATGGCACCCGACTTGAGGACGACGGACGGCCGCACGCCGAAGAACTTGGGCTCCCACAGCACGAGGTCGGCCAGCTTGCCGGGCTCGATCGACCCGACGAGATGGTCGATGCCGTGCGCGACCGCCGGGTTGATCGTGTACTTCGCGACGTACCGACGGGCACGTTCGTTGTCGGCCGGCAGCGTCTCGCCGAGCGAGCCATAGCGTGACTTCATGACGTGCGCGACCTGCCAGGTGCGCGTGATGACCTCACCGATGCGACCCATCGCCTGAGCATCGGAGCTCGTCATCGACAACGCGCCGATGTCGTGGAGCAGATCTTCGGCGGCGATCGTCGTCGCCCGGATGCGCGATTCGGCGAACGCGAGATCTTCCGCCACCGCCGGGTTGAGGTGATGACACACGATGAGCATGTCGAGGTGCTCGGCGACCGTGTTGACGGTGTGCGGCAGCGTCGGGTTCGTCGAACCGGGCAGGACATTGGGGTGCGACGCGATCGACATGATGTCGGGCGCGTGCCCGCCCCCGGCGCCCTCGGTGTGGAAGGCGTGGATGCTGCGCCCGCCGATGGCGCGCAGCGTCGAGTCGACGTAACCGGCTTCGTTGAGCGAGTCACTGTGCAGCGCCACCTGCAGCCCGTGCTCGTCGGCCGCGCGCAGGGCAGCGTCGATGGCGGCGGGCGTCGCGCCCCAGTCCTCGTGCACCTTGTACGCTGCCGCGCCCGCGAGCGCCTGCTCGGCGAGGCCCTCGGCGCTCACGGTGTTGCCCTTGCCCATGAGCAGCAGGTTGACGGGCAGGTGATCCAAGCCGCGCAGGACGCGCCCGAGGTGCCAGGCACCGGGTGTCACCGTCGTCGCCTTCGACCCCTCGGACGGGCCGGTACCACCGCCACCGAGCGTCGTCAGACCGGTCGCGAGCGCTTCGTGCACCTGCGACGTCGACAGGAAGTGCACATGCATGTCGATGCCACCGGCGGTGAGGATCTTCCCCTCCCCCGCGATGACGTCGGTGCCCGGGCCGATGTGGAGATCCGGGTGCACGCCGTCCGCGACATCGGGGTTGCCGGAGCGGCCCAGCGCGACGATGCGCCCGTCACGGATGCCGACGTCGGCGCGCACCACACCCCAGTGGTCGAGGACGACGACGTTCGTGATGACGGTGTCGAGCGCCCCGCCCGCGCGGGTCGTGAGGCCCTGCGCCATCGACTCGCGGATCGACTTGCCCCCACCGAAGACGGCTTCCTCGCCGCCGACGGTGTGGTCGTGCTCGACCTCGATCCACAGGTCGGTGTCGCCGAGACGAATCTGGTCACCCGTCGTCGGACCGTAGAGCGCGGCGTAGGCGTCACGTGTGATGGTCGTCGGTTCGGACGGCCGTGGGCGGACAGCCGGCACCTCGGGGTGGGACGCCGTTCCGCGCGGGACCGTAACACCGGGCCCGAGGTCGTCGTGTGACTCGTCGGCCCCACCTGCGTCAGCCTGCGAAGTGTCTCCGAAAGACGCGGCCGTGTCGCGGATCTGCAGCCCCGGCACACGCCGCTCGCCCCGCAACGCGACGAGCGCCACCTCGCGGCTGACGCCCGGTTCGAAGCGCACCGACGTGCCGCTCGGGATGTCGAGGCGGTAGCCCTGCGTCAGCTCGCGGTCGAA
>NZ_DCNR01000054.1:38815-46416 GCF_002322065.1 Dermacoccus sp. UBA1591
TCGCCCGTGTTCTCGACGACGACGCGCAGCCGTTCGTTCACTGAACGATCGGTGTTGAGCGAGATGTGCCCCGGGGCGACGCGGATGGCGCCAGGAGCGCTCGTGGCCCCGGGGGTTGCTGGGTCGTCGGCTGCGTCCTGCGGCCGACGGCCTGAGTTCGCTGTCATGGCTCGTTCCTTCAGGCGATCGGGTGATGGAGGGTGACGAGCTTGCGGCCATCGGAAAAGGTGGCCTCGACCTGAATGTCGGGGATCATCTCGGCGACGCCCGGCATCACCTGCTCACGTGTCAACACCTCGCGTCCGGCGCTCATCAACTCTTCGACACTGCGACCCTCGCGGGCACGTTCGATGACCCACGTCGACAGCAGCGCGACGGACTCGGGGTGATTGAGCAGCACGCCGCGCTCGAGTCGATCACGCGCCACCATTCCCGCGACGGACAAGAGCAGCTTCTCGGTGTCGGCGGGCGTCAGATGCATGGCAGGAGGTTAGCGAGGTGATGTTTCGCGGGTGTTTCGCCGGTCCTGGCGGAGGGGAGGTGACCACGAATCGTCGCGAGTACGGCGGGCCGGAGCCACAGCTGCGCGAGAAAGACACATCTGTCCGAGGAATGTGCGTCATATACCTCGAGCAGATGCACGAGAGTCGAGCAGGTGACGTCACGCCACACCTGTCGGTGCGGCATCATGCGAGACATGAGCATCACGACGTCCGACGCAACACGGCCCGCACCGGCCACGTCGATGCCTGCGGGCGTCGGCATCGGATGGCGCCCCGAGATCGCGGACGTCCTCGCCGCCCAACCTGGGTTGACGTGGGTCGAAGTGGTCGCCGAATCCGTCATGCACGGCATGCCGCCAGCCCTGAGGCAGCTGCGCGAGCGCGGCGTCACCGTCGTCCCGCACGGGGTGAAGCTCGGGCTCGGTGACGCCGAGGGCCTCGACGTCGATCGCGTCGCGCACTTCGTCGGGACGGCCGCCATCACGGGCGCGCCGCTCGTCAGTGAGCACATCTCGTTCGTGCGGGCGGGTGGTTTCGAGGTCGGCCACCTGACGCCGCTGCCGCGCACGCGCGCCGCCGTCGACGTGATGGTGCGAAACGTCCGCAGCGTCCAGGCCGAGCTCGACGTCCCGCTCGCGCTCGAATGCGTCGCGGCGCTCTTCACCTACCCCGAGGACGAGATGAGCGAGGCACAGTTCGTCACCGAGATCATCGAACGCACCGACGCGCTGCTGCTGCTCGACATCGCGAACGTCTACGCCAACGCCCGCAATCACGGGGGCAATCCGCTCGAGACGCCCCTCGCGATGCCCCTCGAACGGCTCGCGTACATGCACGTCGCGGGTGGGGTCGAGAACGACGGGATCTACCACGACACGCATGCGGCCGCGGTGAACCCCGAAGTGCTGCACCTCATCTCGGAGCTCTCGAGACGCACGACATTCCCGGCCGCGATGCTCGAACGCGACGGCGACTACCCGCCTGCCGAGGAGTTGCTCACGGAGCTCGACGCCATCGCCGACGCCGCCGGCATGCCGCGCGTCACGGCCGCGCAATGACGATCCGCCGCGCATCGTCGACGGGCGGGCACAGCGACAGTTCGACGTCCGCGCCCGTATCCGCCGACGAGGGGGGCCGCCCCCACGAGTTCGACGGCAGGACGGAGGCCGCGTCCCCCATGGATTCTGCGTCGGATGAACACGCTGATCTCGCCGCACGCCAGGCGCAGATCGTGGCGGCGCTGACGGGGTTGGCGTCCGCCCCGGCCGGCTTCGACGCTCGCCATCTCGACGTCGCGCGACGAGCGCTCCTGCGCAAGCGAGCGAACGAGCTGCAGTTCGTGTGCCCGATCCTCATCGCGTCGCTCGGCCCGCGGTTGCACCCGTTGTTCGCCGAGTTCGCTCGTGAGCGTCCGACGCGTGGCTCGCGCGCTGACGGTCACGCGTTCGCGCAATGGTTGCGCCGACGCGGCGACCTCCCCCTCGCCGCCGACCTCGAACTCGCCGAGGCACGCCTGTTCTGGGCGTCTCCGACCGACACGTCCGGCATGGCGACGGCGCCGGTGCGGCGCACGTCCCGCGTCGCCGTCGAACGGTTTCCCGGCGGCATGCTCGTGCGCCGCGGCCGTCGCGTGACGACGCTCGGACGCCCGTCTGAACGGTAGACACCGACCTGAACGATAGACACCGACACAGAACCGTTCGCGGTCGACGCCCGCTGGCCGTGGACGGAAATCGCAGGGGGTCAGGGTTGCATGTGGCGCCAGGGCTTGGAGAGCTGGAAACGTCGGCCGGTGATCTCGTTCACGGTGATGCGGACGACCGTGTGTTTCTCCGTCGGCACCCAGGGGCGCAGCGGCAACTGTTCCGCACGAGCCTTTTCGGCGCCCTCGAGCACCTCAGCGCGTCCTCGGACGATGACGCTCGACGCCTCGCCGTCGCCGAACCGTCCACTGCCGTTGAGGTCGTCGACCTCGAACGCGACGTCGGAGTTCATCGTCACCCCGAGCAGTTTGCTGCCCTCGGCCGTGCGGAAGAAGATCGCTCCCGCGTCGCTGACGTAGTTGATCGGGACGATCTGCGCCTCACCGACGAGCGTGTATGCCAGTCGCCCGAACGCGTGCTGCGCCAGGAACGCCCAGCACTCGTCCTCGGCGAGGGCGTTGATGACGTCGTGGTCGGCCTGGAAGTCGGGCATGGTGGTCTCCTTCGGGCGGGCGTGTCCTCGTGCCGTTCTCGACATCACCAGCTTGCCGCGTCGAAGCCTCCGATGGGGCAAGACGCGTCCGGGCCCTTCGTCCCTGCCCGCTCGCCCCGTTCCCGCACTTCGACGAGCCACGTCCGCTCCTCACTTTCTTCGGCAACGACCGCTTCTCGACGGGAGGGGCGCATGCCTCGCCGCGTCAGGGCCAGCGCGATTACCCTGGGAGGAGCGACGGGACGAGGGAGGAAGGCACATGCTGGCCGCAGTGTTGCTCATGATCGTCTCGGGTGTGCTCATGGTCGCGATCGTCGCGTTCCTGCTCATCATCAACACCCGCATCGAACGGCAGCAGCGCGAACGCTACTTCGGCGACATCAGCCACGTCCGGATCCCCGACAACGCCCGAGAACTGTCGAAGCCGGCGAAACGCCCCAAACCGCCCTATCGCCCCTTCTGACGGCGATGCACCTCACCCATCTGCGATCTTCGTCCACATTCGGCTCCGCCCGCCCCAGGCACCGTCAGTGCGCGGGGTCGCGCACGACCAGCAGGACGACGAGGGCGACGCCGCAGCCGATGAGCGTCTCGACCGCGCGGTCGACGAGTAGCGGCCCGACGGGCACCTCGTGCACGATCTGCCCCATCATCAGCGCGAGCGGCGTGATGCACAGCAGTGCGAGCGCGTAGTTGCGGCCCACGAGCAGTTCGGCGCCCACCTGCAGCGCCGCGATGACGAGCACCGCCGCGATGACGAGCACCGCCGCGAAACCCTGGGGGTGCCACGGCAGGATGGCGGCCGCCGCGAGCACGCCGAACAGCGTGCCGACGAACCGTTGACCACCGCGGATCATGCGCGCCCGGTGCGTCGCGCCGGACAATCCCGCGACGGCGGCAACCATCGCCCAATAGGGATGCGAGCCGCCGTACTGCGTCCCGATCAGCTTGCCGACGACGCCCGCCGCGCCCACCGCGATGACGAACCGGGCGAGGTGCACGCGCGTCCCCTCAGCCTGCCACGCCTCACGGATCCTGGCCCGCGGCAACGGAATCCAACGACGTTCCCCCGTCTCGCGCAACAGGCCGACACGTCCGATGAGCACCGAGAACGCAGCCGACGCCGCGGAGACGAAAAAGCCGACGGCGACGTTCGACGCCGCCGCGGGCAGCGTCGCGCAGACGGTGAACGCGAACACGACGAACAACGGCCCCGGCGGGTGCCAGCGGAAGGCGTCCGACAACAACGACGCCGCCGCGGCGACGAGCGCACCGGCGGCGATGAGCCACCACTGGTGATGCGGCAGTAGCCCGACGGCGCATCCGAGCGTCACCGCCATGACGAGGACGCCGGCGATCGTCACCTGCAACGCCGTGCGTTCCGCATGCGGCGCGGCGCGTCCGTAGAGGGACGTGAATGCCCCGAAGGCCGCGAACGCCGACCAGTCGAGGTGCCCGGTCACCGTCAGCAGAGTGAGCGGGACGAAGACCGAAACGCCGGCCCGCGCCGCCACCCGGTGAGCACCCGCGTGCGGGCCGAAGCGGAAGAACTCCTGGAGAAAACTGGGATGGGCAGGCGTCGTCACCACGCCATCCTAGAAGCCGTGCCCGCAGCAGCCGGATGCGCCGCGTTTGGACGCCACAGCCACAACTCGTCACCACCCAGGCAGAGCTCCTGCCACCCCATCACTCCTCATGACGACGACACGGCTCGTCGGGGCGACGAGCGACCGCCTCCAGCCCCCTTCCACCGCGCGACGCTGGGGTCACGACCCCGACACCGCGGTTGGTCATCACCCCTCGAGCCCACGCCGCTCTCAGACTCGACCATCGTGTGAGATGGTTCACGCAGCGCCCGAGCAACCTCATGACACTCTCCAGCCATGACGGGGCGTTCGAGGTCTATTCTTACGCCCCCTCACCCCGCGGGGGCTGTACCCGTCTGCGTCAACCGCCTACTGTGAGCAGCAAGCTGGGCGGCGCCGTCGCCCCCACCATCCGGAGCGACGCTCGCCCGGATCGGCCAGATCTGCACAAGGAGTTGCCATGTTCGCTCTCGCCGTCCTGCTGCTCATCGCCGCAGCAGCCCTCGTCCTGTGGGTCCTCTTCGGGCTCAACGGAGAGAACAACAACGACGTCCACTTCCACGGTTTCGGCATCGACGCCAACCTCACGCCGCTCACCGTGTTCCTCCTCGGCGCCCTGACGCTGCTGCTCGTGTGGGCCGCGACGCGCCTGATCGCCGCCGGCACGAAGCGCAAGTACCGCCAGCACAAGGAGACGAAGGAGCTCAAGAAGGAGCACCAGCTCAGCGAGAAGCAGCGCCTCGAGGCCGAGCGCGAGCGTGAGCGCCTCGCCGCCGAGCGCGACAAGGAGCACGATCTGCGCGAGACCGCCGAGGCCCGCCAGCGCGTCGCGCAGCGCGACGTCGAGCGCTACCCCGAGGACCACCGCACCACCGAGCACGTCAGCACGGAGCGTGTCGGCACCGAACGCGCAGCCGAGGGTCGTCGCGCGGGCGAGGGTGACGTCATCGGCAACCGTGTCGACGGTGTCGTCGACGAGCGCGCCACCGACGGGCGCCACTACCGCAACTGATCTCACCGCGACGACGGTCTGCGTCACCGACCGGATCGCGCCGCCCATGACGAAGGCGCCGCACCCCAGCGAGGGTGCGGCGCCTTCGTCGTTCTCGACGCCCGTGACGCCGGAACCCATCGCCCCGGCGCCCTGCACGTCAGGCCACTCAGACCGCCACGTCAGGCCACTCAGACACGGCCGTCGCGGCCGGGCCCGCCCGTCAGCCTCACCCAGCTGGCGGGGCGCCACCCATCACACACGACAGCGCGCGTGCTCCGCGGGCAGAACCGCAGAACCACGCGCGCTGACGGCGACGTCGGGCGTCAGCTCACTTGGCGGCCTCGACGTGCTTCGGCTCCTTCTTCGGCGCCGGCTTCGAGTTGGCGGCGTCGACGAACGCGTGGCGCGGCGTCTCGAGGTCCATGAGGGCGCTGGCGTCGCGGCCGAACATCATGCCGACGGCCCAGTTGCCGAGGATGCGTGTCTTGCGCTCGAGTGTCGGCATCGCGTACGCGTGGTAGCCGCGGTGCATCATCCACGCCGGCAGGCCGCGCAGGCCGTACTTGCCGACCTGGGCGACGCCCTTGCCGACGCCGAGCCCGGCGACGGAGCCGATCGTCTTGTGCTTGTACTGCTTCATCTCGCCGCCGCCGCGAATCGTCGTCAGGATGTTCGCGGCGAGGACGGGCGCGTGACGCAGCGCGTGCTGGGCGTTCGGCACGCAGAACCCGCCGGGGCCCATGCCCGTGACGTCGGGGACGGCGGCGTTGTCGCCGGCACCCCAGGCGCCCTCGACGACGTTGCCCTCGTCATCACGCACACGCAGGTCGGTGCCGACCATGAGACGGCCGCGGTCATCGATCGGCAGGTCGGAGTCGACGAGGACGGGATTGGCCTTGACGCCCGCGTTCCACACGATCGTATCGGCGTCGAACTCCTCGCCAGTCGACAACACGATGTGCTTGTTCTCGCAGCTCTTGAGCTGCGTGTCGAGGTAGACGTCGACGCCGCGCTCGCGCAGGGAGGCGACGACCCACTTCGCCTGCTCCTCGCTGACCTCCGGCATGACGCGGCTCATGGCCTCGACGAGCACGAAGCGCGGGTCTTCGGGCGACAGGCGCGTGTAGTGCTTGATGGCGTCCTTCACCATGTCCTGGATCTCGGCGATCGCCTCGATGCCGGCGAACCCGCCGCCGACGAAGACGAACGTCAGCGCACGCTTGCGCTCCTCGGGATCGGTGAGGACGGCAGCCTCGTCGAGGCGCGCGAGGACGTGGTCACGCAGCGTGACGGCTTCCTCGATCGTCTTGAAACCGATGCCCTCCTCGGCGAGGCCGGGGATCGGCAGCGCGCGCGGCACGGAGCCGGCGGCCATGACGATGTGGTCGTACTCGAGCGTGAAGTCGTCACCGAGCTCGGGGTCGACGTTGACCGTGCGGTTCGCGTGGTCGATCGACGTCACCTTGCCGGTGATGATCTCCGCACCCTTGAGGTGACGGCGCAGCGGCACGAGCGCGTGACGCGCCTCGATCGAACCGGCGGCGACCTCCGGCAGGAAGGGCTGGTACGTCATGTAGGGGTTCGGGTCGACGACCGTCACCGAACCTTCGCCGTCCTTGAGGGAGGCGAGCAGCTTCTTGGTGGTGATGAAACCCAGGTACCCGCCGCCTACGACGAGGATGCGCGGACGCACGTTGGTGTTCTGCGTGAAAGCCATGCAACAACTCTAGAACCGCCGAGTACGTTCGGCGAAACGCTGACCAAACGACTGATGTTACCGGACAGTAAGGCGCAGCGGGGGTCTGTGAGCCGCGCGACTTTCCAGAGCCCCTCCTCCTTCTGCGTACAAGTGCACCCAGGTGCACTTGCACGCAGAAAGAGGGGCCCGCGCGTCAGGTCCTGAGCATCGACAATCGAGCGTCAGAGCTCGAGCGTCAGTTCCTTGCCCTTGCAGCGGCTCACGCAGATCATCATGATGTCGCCCTCCTCACGCTCGTCGTCCTCGAGCACCGAGTCGCGGTGGTCGATCTCGCCGGCGATGACGCCCGTCTCGCAGGTGCCGCAGATGCCTTCGAGGCAGGAGCCGAGGACGCTGACACCGGCCTCGCGCACGACCTCGAAGATCGACCTGTCGGCGGGCACGGTGAGGCGCATGTCGGATTCTTCGAGGATGACGTCGAACTCGGTGTTGCCCGAGTCGTCGATCTCCTTGGGGCTGAAGCGTTCGACGTGCGCGACGAGGTTGGCGCGGCTCTTGCACCCGTCCTCGATCGCCGCGAGCAGACGCTCCGGCCCGCACGAGTAGACGAGCGCGGGGCCCGC
>NZ_DCNR01000054.1:46665-57177 GCF_002322065.1 Dermacoccus sp. UBA1591
CCGAAGGAGGCGAGTTCGTCGCGGAAGGCCATCGTCGCCCCGCTGCGCCCGAGGTAGTACAGGTGCCAGTTCTTGCCCTGCGCCTGCGCGGCGCGCACCATCGTCAGGATCGGGGTGATGCCGATGCCGCCCGCGACGAAGACGTACGTCGGCGCCTTGCGCAGTTCGAAGTGGTTGCGTGGGCCGTAGCTGACGAGTTCGTCGCCGACCTTCAGCGTTTCGTGGATGTAGGAGGAACCGCCTCGCGATTCGCTCTCGCGCAGGACGGCGACCTGGAAGCGGCTGCGGTCGGCAGGGTCGCCGCACAGCGAGTACTGACGGATGAGTTCGTCGAACGGGTCGTGCTCGGGCAGGTCACCCTGCTCGGCGTCCTTCAACTCGGCGTCGCTCACGCCGCCGAGGACGAGGTCGAGGTGCGCTCCGGGGGCCCACTCGGGCAGGTCTGCGCCGTCGGCGGCGCGCAGCGTCAGGAGGCGGACGCCGTCGGCGGCGTCGTCGATCCCGTCGACGACGAGAAGCGTCTTCGCCTCGGGCTGAGTCGATTCCGAAACCATGCCTGTCTCCTTCACTGGGCACAGCGCGCCGTCTCGCCCTCCTTGCGTACAGATGCACCCGGGTGCATCTGCACGCAGGGAGGCGACGCACGACGCGATGTTGTTCGGGTGCGAACGAGTTGTCAGTCTACGCATGTTCATGACGGGTGTGTGACCCAGGCAACATTCCATCGCCGCAAAGTCTTTCGGGGGCGAACGATCTGGCCTAGCGTGGGAGCACGCCGCCCAATCGCCCCCGCCTGACGCCTCGATCGTCGTGCGGGCCGTCGCCAGGAGTTCATCATGACCAAGCGCGTCCTCATCGTCCAGCACGACCACTGTTCGCCCCCCGGCGCCGTCGCGGATCGCTTTCGCGAGCGCGGTTACGAGGAGACACTCTTCCAGGTCGTGCCGGAGAAGGATTTCGAGAACCCGGGCGTCGACGTCGAGTTTCCCGACGTGCGCGAGTTCGACGCGCTCGTCGTCATGGGCTCGTACTGGTCGGCGTGGGACGACGAGATGATCGGCTCATGGCTGGCGCCCGAGATGCAGCTGCTGCGCGACGCGGACACCGCGGGCGTCCCCGTCCTCGGCATCTGCTTCGGCGGGCAGCTTCTGGCGCGCACGCACGGCGGCTCGGTCGGGCGCGCGCCCGAACCGGAGATCGGGTTCGTCGAGGTGAGCAGCGAACGCGAGGACATGGTGCCCGGTGGCAAGTGGTTCGCCTGGCACTACGACCGCTGGCAGGTGCCGCCGGACGCCGTCGAATTCGCGCGCAACGACATGGCGTCGCAGGGTTTCGTGCTGCGCAAGAACCTCGCCGTGCAGTTCCATCCCGAACTCTCCAGCGAGATGCTGACGGGCTGGTGCGACGACGGCGGACGCGAGATGCTCGCCTCCCTCGGGCGCGACGCCGACGCCGAGATCGCTGCCGCGAAGGAATGGGATGACGAAGGCCGCCGCCGCGCCGGCGTCCTCGTCGACGGGTTCCTGGAGCAGGTCGCCGCGAGTTGATGAGCGTTGACCTATTCGAACGCGAGGTTCGGCGCCACATGGCGCCGGCTGACGCCCGAGTTCTCGAAGAGACCGACGTAAGAGACGCCCTCTACCCCCTTGTCGGCTGGAGCGCGGAGCATTTCGACAGCCTCGACTGACGCGGGCGTCAACGTTGCCCGGATCCGCATCACGGTCGACGCGTTCTCGGGCGATGTTCACGCCCGATCAGGCGGGCGCGCCTTTCAGGACGTGAGGTCGTCGCGGTAGAGCCGCGCACAGAAGTCACGCAGCTCGGCGGCGAGGGCGGCGATCTCGTCGACGGCGTGATGCGTCGGCGTCCACGCGGCGTGCAGCGGCATCGTCAGCACCGAGCCGTCGGCGTCACGCACGCGGCGCGGGATGAGCCCGAACCGGGTGTCGTTCGTCAGCACCGCGACGCCGCGCCCCGAGGCCGCGAGCGCCTGGGCGGCTTCCGGCGAGTCGACCTCCTGCACGTGCTGTGGCGCGAGGCCCGCCTCGGCGAACGCGCGCGTCAACACCTGGCTGACGGGGTGTCGGCCCGGCAGCATGACGAGCGGGTCGACGCGTGCGAGCGCCTCGAGACTCACCGAGCGGTCACGCTCGGCGCCCTCACCATCGAGCACGCCCCGGGCGCCGACGTACGCGCGCACCGGCAACTCGGCGATCAGCATCGACGCCACCTCCGGCGGCGGAACGGCTGGTGCGACGACGATGTCCGCGCCCTCCCCGAGCGCCGCGAAGACCTCACTCGTCGAACGGCTGACGACGTTGACCTCCGGCGCCAACGCACCCCGCGCCGGGCCCGCCGCGAGGAACGGTGCGATGACGTCGCTGAGCGTCGTGCTCGGCGCGGCGATCGTCAACGACGTGAGCCTCCCGGACGCGAGAAACGCCGCAGTGCGCTTGAGCGTCGCCTCCTGTTCGAGCAGGCCGCGGGCCAGCACGAGCAGTTCGGCCCCGGCCGCTGTCAGCCGCACCCCACCCTCGGAACGGACGAGCAACTCGACCCCCAGCTCGCGCTCGAGCGCCCGCAACTGCCGCGAAACCGCAGGCTGGCTGACGTGCGACGCCGCGGACCCCGCCGTCACCGATCCGGCGTCGGCGACCGCGACGAAGTAGCGCAGGACTCGCAGCTCCACGACGGGCGACCTTCCGATGAGGCCATGCCCAGAAGGCATGGCAGAGAGTGAGAGCAGGTATCGAGGAGCCTAGCCCCATCTCGTCGATTTCACGTGGCCCACGTCACAGAATGTGCAGGGCACCACTGCCTGACATCACGCGCGAGCATCGGAGACGACCATGACGATCACCCCGCCTGACGGCGCCACAGCTGCTGCCGGCGTGCCCGGGCTGTCGGCCGACGCGATGCCGCAGCTGACCGAATACCTCGGCGAGGCAACGCGATTCATCACGGAGTGGATGAACGAGTACGGCCCTTCCACCCCGCATCCGGCGCAGAGCGTCGAGCACGCGCAGTTCAAGGCGGCATTCGACGAACTGACGTCGCGTCTGAGCGTCAACTACCCGTTCTTCCACCCTCGCTACGTCGGCCAGATGTTGAAGCCGCCGCACCCGGCGGCCGTCGTCGGGTATCTCACGACGATGCTCATCAACCCCAACAACCACGACCTCGACGCCGGCGCCGCGACGACGCGCATGGAGGTCGAGGCGGTCGATGAGATTGCGCGCATGTTCGGGTGCACCGCTCGTCGAACTGCAAGTGAGGACACGAGCGACGCGAGGCCCGGAGCGAGCAGCCGAGACGAGCCAGAGGAATGTGGTGACGGGAACCGACTCTGCCACCTCGGCCACCTGACGACCTCGGGCACCGTCGCGAACCTGGAGGCGCTGTTCGTGGCGCGGGAGACGCATCCGCGCAAGGCGATCGCGCACAGCGCTGACGCGCACTACACGCATGGGCGCATGAGCCACCTGCTCAACGTGCCGTCGGTGTCGATCCCGACCGACAGCCGCGGACGCATGGATCTTGACGCGCTCGAGTGGTTCCTCAAGGGCGGCGGCATCGGCACCGTCGTCATGACGGCCGGGACGACGGGGCTCGGCGCCGTCGATCCGATCGACAAGGCGATTCCGCTGTGCCGCAAGTACGGCGTCCGCGTCCACGTCGACGCCGCGTACGGTGGGTTCTTCCGTCTCCTCGCCGACGACGACTCCCTGCTCGCGCCCGAGGTGGCGGCGGCGTTCCGCGCGATCGACGAGGCCGACTCCGTAGTCATCGACCCGCACAAGCACGGCCTTCAGCCGTACGGCTGCGGCGCGGTGATCTTCAGGGATCCGAACGTCGCGAACTTCTACGACCACACCTCGCCGTACACGTACTTCACGACGGGCGAGGACATCCACATGGGCGAGATCTCGCTCGAGTGCTCGCGCTCCGGTGCGTCGGCGGCCGCGTTGTGGATGACGCTGCAGCTGATGCCGTTGACGCGTGAGGGCATGGGTGAGGTCGTCGCGCCGGGGCGTCGCGCTGCGCTTGCGTGGGCCGAGAAGTTGCGTGCGTCCGACGTGTTCGAGCTGTACCAGGAGCCGGACCTCGACATCGTCAGCTACTTCCCGATCGGCGACTCGCTCACCGACATCGACCGTCGCTCCGGCGCGATCCTCACCGCCGGCATGAATGCCCCGCGCGACGAGTCGCTGTTCGTCGCGACGTATCAGGTGGACGCCGACGACATGGCCGCGCGCGGGCACGTCATCGATGAGCGCAGCGCCGGGTCGGCGCAGGAGGGCGAACCCCTCGTCGGCGCGCGCATTCTGCGCAGCGTGACGATGAAGCCCGAGACCGAACCCGTCATCGACCAGATCCACGCGGCTGCCGAGGCCCTCGCCCGACAGGCCGCCACGGCCGAACGCGACGCTCCCCTGCCCGACGAAGAGGTCGCCGAGCCGGGCATCTGACGCATCGCCGGGCCCGTCACACGCGCGTACGGCCAGGTGAGTCACGAAGTGCACGGTGAGTCATGTGGAAGCGACTCACCCTGCACTTCGTGACTCACCTGCGTCCTGGATAGCCGCCGCGAACACCCGGGCCGACGCCTCGAGACCGTGCGCTCCGAGGTACGCGCCGCCGGGACGAACAGTGCCTTTCTGTCAGCGCACCTGCGGTTGAGCGACGAGGTCGCCATATCCGGTGCCCCACAGGCGGTCAGCCAGTTCATAGGCCGCGAGCGCCCAGGGTGCCAGTCGTTCACCCGGCTCGATGGCGAGGGGAGTGAAACGCACGAGCGCACCCATCGACGCCGGCCCGATCTCGAGCTGCCCCGTCGCCCCGGCCTCGTCGTCGACGACCTGGAGCGCGCCACGCACGTCATCGGTGACGAGCGCGTCGGGCCCCGGGTGACCGCAGACATGAACGGTGGTCGTCTTTGCGGCCTGCACGGCCTCCGTCGCCAGGTAGGCAGAGCCGATTCGCGCCGCGTCGCACGCCTCGACAACGAGGTCTTCGAACTGCGTCATCGCCAGAGGCAGCGTGCCGTGGATGAGCAAGTGCTGGTGCGTGTCGAGCAACGAGAACCGCTCGAGGCCCTTGCCGAGCGTTGAGATGCCGCCGCTGTGACGCGGATTGAGCTCATGGGGGATGAAACCCTCAGCGGTGAGGATGCCGTCGATGCCGAAGGAGCCGCGGTAGTGATGGCGCCGCGCGAGCACTTCGCCGACAGCGCGGGCGGTGGCGCGCATCTGATCGCGATCAGCCGGCGCCGGATCCCACCACGAAGAGATGCCCGCCTGACGAAAGCGATCGCTGCCGTGGGGCTGCAGCATCACGAGTTCCACCGGCCGGAGGACGGCGACGCCGTCGTCAGCGACCTGACCGTGGATGGAGCAGGGCACACCTTCGAGGTAGGGCATGAGACGCAGCCGCTCGGCATGGGGCGCGAGCGCTTCGTATGCGGCCGCGCCGTCGTCCGTGACGTGCCGCACCAGCACCGCGCCACCGTTGAGACCCTCGCTCGCGTCGGCCGACCAGACCGTTCCGACACCGCGATCGAGACGCGCGGCGGCCCCTCGCACCTCGTCGAGGCGTGCTGGGACGACCTCTTCGGGCGCATGCGGGACGCCTGCCGCCTCCCACAGCTCGCGGCTGAGCGTCTTGTCTTCCAACCGCTCCTGCGTCTCGCTGCGCGCGCCGTAGGTGCGTCGCTCGTAGAACGAATCAGCGCCGAGAGCGAGCGCGACGATGACGACAGCCCTCGCCTCGGGGTCGAACGCGTCGAGCACCGCGCCCACCCCGTCGTCCGACTCCCGCAGAAGGTGCTGCCAGGCGCGTACCTCATCGACCACGTCACGCACCGGGCTCATCGCCAAGCGGTGAACCGTGATCCGATCTGGCTCGGGCAGCGGGCCGGTGCCGTCGCCCCACGTGATCACGAGGATGCGCGCGGCACCGTTCTCGCGGGCCTGCACGACGTGACGGGTCGCGCTTGCCAGGACGGGTGCGAGGATGACGACCGGGCGCCCCTCGATGTCGTCACGCCGGCGCGCCGCGAGGTGCTTGCTCAGGCGCTGCAGAGGGTCCGGGCTGGTGTCCATACCCGATCGTAGGGCGGTTCGTGGCCACTGTTCGACCGATTTCCTCACGCGGCGCCATGGCCTGAGGCCGCGCAGCGCACCCCGCGATGGCATCCCGGCGCGGGCCACCCGCGCTGCGTGCCGGCACCACGGCAAGACGCCGTATGCGAGCGAGTCGAAGATTCGGGCGGAGGGTGAATCACCCCGCGCCGGGTCATGTCGTTCTATCGCACGCCCCGTAGGCTGGGGGCATGGCTATGAACACGGCGTTCGCCGTCCTTCCCGGCATGACGATCGACGAGCTTCCCAGCGGCATCCTCGACGCGACGACCGACTACGTCACGGGTGAGGAAGCCATCTCGAACGCCCTGCCGGCCGGTTACGTCGGCGCCTTCACGGCGCGCACGAACGACGAGCGCGACGCCGTCGTCCTCGTCGGCTACGAGCTGATGCTGCAGCCCGACCTCATCCCGGACATCGCCGACGAAGCCGTCACCGCCGTCTTCGCGGGCGGCTCGAAGACGTGGCTGCTCATCATCGACGCCGGCGAGTCGAGCCGCATGCTGTCGCTCGACGACGCGCAGATCACCGCCGAGGACGGCGAGCCCGTCGAGGGAGAGCCGACGTCCGTCATTGACGGTGACCCCGAGAAGACGCTCAAGAAGGCGGTCGGCGACCTCACAGGCGTCAGCCTCGACGCCGTCATCGCCGACAAGGGCCTGCTCGTCATCGTCGAGGACTGATGCTTCGGGTGGCCGCGCGAACCGACCGACCACGTCGACATCGCGTTGCCGGTGCCCACGCAGCGAGGCGGGTAACTCACGGGTAGGCGCGAAGTTCCGCGCCAACCCGTGAGTTACCCGCCACCGTGCGTCATTCGCCGCGTCAGTTGGCCCACTGGACACGAACCGGGAGCTTCTTCACCCCGTTGACGAAGTTCGAGCGCACGCGCTTGACGTCGCCGGCAAGCTCGATCGAGTCGATGCGCGGCAGCAGTTCTTCGAGCAGCAGACGAACCTCGAGGCGCGCGAGGTTGTTGCCGAGGCACAGGTGCGGTGAGCCCTTGCCGAACGTCATGTGATCGACGTTCTTGCGCGTCACGTCGATCTTGTACGGCTCGGGGAAGACGTCCTCGTCACGGTTGCCGGAAGCGAACCACATGACGACCTTGTCGCCGGCCTTGATCTGCTTGCCGCCGAGCTCGACGTCCTTCGTCGCCGTCCGACGGAAGTGGTAGACGGGCGACGCCCAGCGCAGCAGCTCCTCGAGGCCCGACTCGATGAGCGACGGGTCGTCCTTCATCGCCTTGAACTGATCGGGCTGCGCGATGAGGCCGAGCATGATCTGGCTGATCGCGTGACGCGTCGTCTCGTTGCCGGCGATGACGAGCAGCGAGAAGTAGTTGTTGAAGTCCTGGTCGGTGAGCGGAACCCCGTCCTCGGGCATCTTGTTCGCGAGGATCGAGACGAGGTCCTTGCCGTCGCCACCGACGCGCTTGTCGCGCAGGTCGCGGCCGTAGTCCCACACGTCCTGAACCGTCGGCGAACGGAACGGCAGGTGACGGTACTTCTCCGACTCAGGCGAGTCGAGCAGGTGCTCGGTGTAATCGGGGTCGGTGTTCGCGACCATCTCGTTGCCCCACTGGATGAGCTGGCCCGTGTGCTCACGCGGCACGTCGAGCAGACGCGCGAGCACCTGGATCGGGAAGTCCGCGGAGATCTTCTCGACGAAGTCGAACTCGCCGTTCGGCGACGCCTTCTTCGCCTCGTCGACGGTGTTCTTCGTCAGCTCGCGCAGGAACGCCTCGTAGTTCTTCAGCAGGTTGCGCGGCGAGAACTCGCGCTGGATGAGCTTGCGCAGCGCGGCGTGACGGGCGCCGTCCGTCTCGAGGATGGAGCGGCGGAAATCCATGAGGTCGTCGTCGACGTCCTCGAGGTTGACGAACTGCTCCGACGTGAACGTCTCGGAATCCTTGTCGACGACCCAGATGTCGTCGTACTTCGTGACGGCCCAGAAGCCCTTGCCGTCGCTCTCCTCCGTCCAGTGCACCGGGTCGGCGTGACGCAGCGCGTCGAACTGCGCCCATCCCTCGTTGTCGCGGAAGCGGTCGATGTTGGACAAGTCGACGTCGGCGACGTCGAACGCGGCGTCGGCCTCGGGAGCTGCGCCCTGGTCGATGATGGTCATGTCGTCTCTCCTCGTTCAGCAGGAAAATCGGGAAGGGTGCGCGAAGCGCCTGGTCGCGGGCGCGATCACAGGTGGTAGGTGTACTCGCGGAACTCCCAGTCGGTGATGAAGCTGTTGAAGCGCTCGATCTCGTTGCGCTTGTAGGCGAGGAACGTCGCGACGAACTGCTCGCCGAGCACCTCACGCATCTCGGTGTCTGCCTCGAGCGCGTCGAGTGCGGCGCACAGCGACGACGGCAGCATCGGCGAACGTTCCGGGTCGTAGCCGTAGCCGACGAGCGGCTCGCCGGAGTCGATCTCGTCGCGGATGCCGAGGTAGGCAGCGGCCAGCGTCGCCGCCGTCAGCAGGTACGGGTTGGCCGACGCGTCGCCGAGGCGCAGTTCGAGACGCGACGCGGAGCCGCGCTCCGGCGGGATGCGCACCATCGCGCTGCGGTTGTCGAGGCCCCAGTCGATGAGCCACGGCGCGAGCGTGTCGGGCCCGAACCGCTTGTACGAGTTGATCGTCGGGTTCGCGAGCGCCGTCAGCGCCGGCGCATGCTTGAGGATGCCGCCGATCGCGTGGTGCGCGACCTTCGACAGGCCGTGCTCGCCGTTCGGGTCGTCGAACAGGTGGTTGCCGTCGGCGTCCTGCGTCGAGAAGTGCAGGTGGAAACCGGAACCACCCTCGTCGTTGAACGGCTTCGCCATGAACGTCGCGAGCTTGCCGCGCGCCCGCGCCATCTCCTTGACGGCGGCCTTGAAGCGGAACGCGCGGTCGGAGGCGTCCATCGCGTCGGAGTGCCACAGGTTGATCTCGAACTGGCCGCTCGAGAACTCGTGGTTCGCGGCGACGACCTCGATGTCGTACTCGCCGAGTTGACGCAGCGTCTGCAGCAGCACGTTCTCCGGGTCACCACGCAGGCCGCTGACGTAGACGTTGCCGCTCATCTCGCCGTAGCGCGACCAGCCGGAATCGGAGTTCTCGTCCTCCTGCAGCACGTAGAACTCGAGCTCGGGCCCGCAGATCGGCGTGCCGGCGATCGAGGAGAACTTCTCGATGACGTTCTTCAGCACGTAGCGCGGGCTCTCGGCTGACGGCGAGCCGTCGGGGTTGAAGACGTCGGCGATGACGTGTGCGACGCCCGGCTCCCACGGCACGCGCGTCAGCGTCTCGATGTCGGGGCGCGCGACGATGTCCGGCAGGCCGGCGGCGAGCCCACCCTCGATGTCGACGACGTCGCCCATCGGCGTCGTGCCGTAGACGCTGCGGCAGAACGCGACCCCGTGACCCGTCGTCCGCTCGAAGCGGTTCACGAGCAGGTCCTTGCTGCGGTCGGTGCCGATGATGTCGGAGTAGCCGAGGCGGATGACGTCGATGCCCTCCGACCGGCACTTCGCCATGGCCTCGGCCACGGCCCCCGGCTCGCTCGACTTGCTCCCTGAGTTCGTCATGCCTCGTCGCCTCTCACGCCGTTGTGAGCGAACCTCGACGGTTGCCGGGTCGGGGTGCGCACGTTTCGTTCGGGTCCGAACATACCGTGTGACTCACGCCACACAAACCCTCATGATCGGGTAGCCTAGCGTGTGTCGTACGGATACGAACGATTTACGGCGAAGGAACTTCGACGCCCTCGCCGCGCGCACACGCGCCGACACCGAAAGGGCTCTGCCATGAGCGAATCCCCCGAACTCAAGGGTTTCTTCTACCCGCGCACCGTCGGCGGCACGTCGGGCATCATCCCGTCACCGCCGTGGTACTACTCGGGCGACCTGCTCACCGTCGAGTACCGCACGAACCCCGAGCGCGTACGCGAACTGCTGCCCGAACCGCTGGAGCTCGCCGACGAGGACCCGGGCGCCGTCGCGCTCATCTGGGCCGACTGGCAGTCGTGCAGCTCGTCGCGCGAGGAGCTGCTCGACCCGGTGCGCGCGCAGTACAAGGAGGCGTTCGTCGTCGTGCGCTGCTCCTACGAGGGCCGCACGTTCAGCCGCTGCGTCTACATCTGGGTCGACAAGGACTTCGCCATCGGCCGCGGCCTGCACCAGGGCTACCCGAAGAAGCTCGGCTCGATGTGGCAGACGCGCCCGCACCCCTTCAGCCAGGGCGCGCCGCAGATCGCGGAGGGCGGAATGTTCGGCGCGACGCTCGCGGCGGGCGACCGTCGCCTCGCCGAGGCGGTGCTGACGCTGCGCGAACCGTCCGAGACGAACGGCTTCGTCAACGGCCACCCGATGGCCCACCACCGCATCTACCCCGACATCGC
>NZ_DCNR01000054.1:57354-63361 GCF_002322065.1 Dermacoccus sp. UBA1591
CTGCGCCTGTTCGAATCGCCCACGGAGGAACTCGCCGCCCTGGAGGTCGACGAGATCATCGGCGGCTACTACCGGCAGATCGGCGTCGTCTGGAACGGCGGCGAGACGCTTGAACGTCTCGTGTGAGCCAGGCGGACGCGAAGGGCGGCAGCCTGCGTCGCAGATGAGTTCGTGGACACACGGCACGCAGCGTCACGCCGCCGACCCACCCCACCCCGGACGGGTGTAGTGTGAGGTGGGTCACTACGAGAGGGGAAGGGATGCGGCACAAATCCCGTCCACGGGGTTGCGCCTGCGGGTGCGGCCCCGGCTGCGTCCACGCTCGGCTCGCCGACGCGATCCCCCTCGTCAGTTCGCTGTTGAGCGCGACGGCACGCGACGAGGGTCTCGTCATCGCCATCGCGGACCGCGAGGCACGCCTGCACTACGTCGACGGAGACTCCCGCGCCCGCAGCCGCGCCGAGAGCATCGGCTTCACCGCGGGGGCGAACTGGTCGGAGGCGCAGGTCGGCACGAACGCGCCGGGCCGAGCTGTGGCCCGCGGCGAGGCGGTCTCGATCCATCGCGAGGAGCACACGCGCCCGGACGTCCACCCGTTCAGCTGCTCCGCGGCGCCGCTCGTCGACCCCGTCACCGGCGAGGTGCTCGGCGCTCTCGACGTGACGGGAGGTGACGCTGCGGCAGACCGGCGCACCCTCGCACTCGTGCAGGCCACCGCGGCCGCGGCCGCTCGTGAACTTCGCCTCGCCGGGGTGCCGGTCGCCCCTCCACCGCACACGAGCGCGCGGCTGCGTCTCGTCCACCACGGCCGCCCCTGCATCGAAACGGGTACGGCCACCCACGCACTCACCGACCGCCACGCCGAACTCCTCGCGACACTCGCGCTCGAACCCCAAGGCCTCAGCGCCGACGAGATCGGGGCCCTCGTCTACCCGGACGGCACGCCGCCCGCCACCATCCGCGGCGAGTTGCTGCGGCTTCGTCGACGGCTCGACACGATTCCCGGCGCGCCGAACCTCGAAAGCCGCCCCTACCGCCTCACGGGGCCACTGCTCATTGATGCCGTCCAGGTCACGGAGCATCTGCGTCGCGGCGAGCACGACGAAGCCCTCGAGCTGTATCGCGGAGCCTCGCTGACGCGCAGCGAGGCGGAGCCCGTCGTCGACCTGCTGCGTTCGACGTCCGGGTCGCTACGCGAAGCGATGCTCAGTGACGCCACTCCCGAGACCCTTCTGCGCTACCTCGACCTGCCCGAGGCCGCCGATGACGTCGAGTCGTGGCACATGGCACTCACCGTCCTGCCACCGCGCGCGCCACAGCGGGCCATCGTTCTCACGCATCTCGAACAGCTCGACACTCGTCTGCGCCAGGCGAACTGACGCGCGCAGAGCGCGTTGCACGGGCAGTGCAACGTTGATGCAACGCAGCCCTTCGTAACGTGACGCACATCACGCAACCCCGCGTCACATCCCGCGGGCTCAGGGAAAGGAAGCTGCGATGACGGTCTACGCCAACCCGGGAACCGAGGGCTCCAAGGTCGAGTTCAAGAAGCGCTACGAGCACTTCATCGGCGGCGAATGGGTCGCGCCGAAGAAGGGGCAGTACTTCGAGAACCCCACCCCGGTCACCGGCAAGACGTTCTGCGAGGTGGGCCGCGGCACCGCCGAGGACATCGAGGCCGCCCTCGACGCGGCATGGGCGGCGGCACCGACGTGGAACAAGACCTCGCCCGCGGAGCGGGCACTCATCCTCAACCGGATCGCCGACCGGATGGAGGAGAACCTCGAGAAGATCGCCGTCGCGGAGACGTGGGACAACGGCAAGCCGGTGCGCGAGACGCTCAACGCCGACATCCCCCTCGCGATCGACCACTTCCGCTACTTCGCCGGTGCCATCCGCGCGCAGGAAGGCAGCCTCTCGCAGATCGACGAGGACACCGTCGCTTACCACTTCCACGAGCCGCTCGGCGTCGTCGGGCAGATCATTCCGTGGAACTTCCCCATCCTCATGGCCGTGTGGAAGCTCGCGCCGGCGCTCGCGGCCGGCAACTGCGTCGTCCTCAAGCCCGCCGAGCAGACGCCCGCGTCGATCATGGTGCTCATCGAACTGATCGAGGACCTCATCCCCGCCGGTGTCGTCAACGTCGTCAACGGGTTCGGCGTCGAGGCCGGAGCGCCGCTCGCGTCGAACAAGCGCATCCGCAAGATCGCGTTCACGGGTGAGACGACGACCGGCCGCCTCATCATGCAGTACGCCTCGGAGAACCTCATCCCGGTGACCCTCGAACTCGGCGGCAAGAGCCCCAACATCTTCTTCGAGGACATCGCGCAGGCGGACGACGCGTTCTACGACAAGGCGCAGGAGGGCTTCACCCTCTTCGCCCTCAACCAGGGCGAGGTGTGCACCTGCCCGTCGCGCGCGCTCGTCCAGGAGTCGATCTACGAGCAGTTCATGGCCGACGTCGTCGAACGCACGAAGAAAATCAAGGCCGGCAACCCGCTCGACGACTCGACGATGATCGGCGCGCAGGCCTCGAACGACCAGTTGCAGAAGATCCTTTCCTACCTCGACATCGGCCAGAAGGAGGGCGCGAAGGTGCTCACCGGTGGTCGGCAGGCCGAGTTGGACGGCGATCTGGGTGGCGGTTTCTACGTCGAGCCGACCATCTTCGAGGGCACGAACAACATGCGGATCTTCCAGGAGGAGATCTTCGGGCCGGTCGTGTCCGTGGCGAAGTTCGGTACGTACGACGAGGCGCTGAAGATCGCGAACGACACCCTCTACGGCCTCGGCGCCGGTGTGTGGTCCCGCAACGGCAACACCGCCTACCGCGCGGGCCGCGACATCCAGGCGGGCCGCGTGTGGGTGAACAACTACCACAACTACCCGGCACACGCCGCGTTCGGCGGCTACAAGAGCTCCGGCATCGGGCGGGAGAACCACCTCATGATGCTCGACCACTACCAGCAGACGAAGAACCTCCTCGTCTCCTACTCGGAGAACAAGCTCGGCTTCTTCTGAGCCGACCCGCATCACGGATCAGATCGCAACCACACGAAGGGAAGAGTCATGAGCACCATGCAAGCTGCAGTCGTGGACGTCTTCGGCGAAGACCTGAACGTCAAGGATGTGGAAGTGCCGGAACCCGGGCCGGGTCAAGCGCTCGTCAAGCTGATCGCATCGGGTGTGTGCCACACCGACCTGCACGCCAAGGACGGTGACTGGCCGGTCAAGCCCGAACCGCCGTTCATCCCCGGCCACGAGGGAGTCGGCGTCGTCGAGAAACTCGGCGAGGGCGTCACCGAACTCGCCGTCGGCGACATGGTGGGCAACGCCTGGCTCGCCTCCGCGTGCGGCACGTGTGAACACTGCCGCAACGGCTGGGAGACGCTGTGCGAGGAGCAGACCAACGGCGGGTACAGCGTCAACGGCTCGTTCGGGCAGTACATGCTCGTCGACGCCACGTTCGCCGCTCGCATCCCCGAGGGCGCGGACCCCCACGAGATCGCTCCCGTGCTGTGCGCCGGCGTCACCGTGTACAAGGGTCTGAAGGTGACGGAGGTGCGCCCCGGGCAGTGGGTCGTCATCTCCGGCATCGGCGGGCTGGGGCACATCGCCGTCCAGTACGCCAAGGCCATGGGCATGCGGATCGTCGCCGTGGACGTCGCCGACGACAAGCTGGAGCTCGCGAAGAAGCACGGCGCGGAGGTCACGGTGAACGCCGCGGTCGAGGACCCGACGCAGGCCGTCCTCGACGCCACAGGCGGTGGCGCCCACGGCGTCCTCGTCACGGCGGTGCACCCCAAGGCGTTCGGCCAGGCCATCGGCATGGCGCGTCGCGGGGGAACCATCGTGTTCAACGGTCTTCCTCCGGGTGATTTCCCGGCGCCGATCTTCGACGTCGTCCTCAAGGGCCTGACGATCCGCGGATCGATCGTCGGCACCCGGCAGGACATGGTCGAGGCTCTCGACTTCTACGCCCGAGGCCTCATCCACCCGACGTTCAGCAAGCGGAACCTCGACGACATCAACGCGGTGTTCGACGAGATGCACCACGGCAAGATCGACGGGCGCGTCGTCATCGACTACACGACGGAGCGCGAGGACAAGTGATGAACCTCGAGTCACGAGCCGGTGTGGCCGGAGAGACCGTCAGCCGGGTCGCCCTGACGCCGGACGCCGTCGCTCTGCTGCACCAGCTCGTGGCCGAGCACGGTCGTCTCATGTTCCACCAGTCCGGCGGGTGCTGTGACGGGTCGACCCCGATGTGTTACCCGGCAGGACAGTTCCGCACGGGTCAGGCCGACGTCCTGCTCGGCACGTTCACGCTCCCGGACGTGGCAGGCGACGATGCCGAGTTGGAGTTCTGGATGAGCCGGGAACAGTTCGAGACGTGGAAGCACACTCACCTCACCGTCGACGCCATCGACGGACGCGGCGGAGGCTTCTCCCTCGAGGCGCCCGAGGGCAAACGCTTCCTCATTCGCTCCGATCTGATGTGAGAGAACCTCGCGCGGCCGGGGGCACGGTGGACGTCATCCACGTCTGTTCGGATCCGAAAGATAATGTGGGCTGATGCCGAGTCATCACACGCTGCTCGAGACCGAGACCCTGGCCTCGAGCAAGCTGGCCGACGCGAAGATCGATGTTGCCGCCATGCACGCCGTCAGCAGCATCCACCGCGCGGCGAACGCATCGCGCAACCACATGACGAACACCGTCCTGCGTCCGCACGAGCTGTCGTGGACGGGTTTCGTCGTGCTGTGGAGCGTGTGGATCTACGGCGAACCCGAGACGCGCGAGGTCGCCGAGAGCGCCGGCATCAGCAAGGCGACGCTGTCGGGCGTCGTCAAGACCCTCTCAGCCCGGGGATGGCTCAAGCGCACCCAGTCGTCGAGTGACAAGCGGTTCGCGCACCTGTCACTGACGCCCGCCGGGATGACGCTCATGGAGGAGCTGTTTCCCCAGTTCAACTCCGGCGAACAGCAACTCGTCGCCGACCTGACGCCCGACGAACTCACCGTCCTGACGAAGGCACTCCGCAAGGTCGTGACGACGGCCGAAGGCCTCGGCGCCCACACGTCCGTCTGACGTCCACCCGAGGCCCGCCCGGCGCAGCAAGGCCGATGATGTGACGCCTACCAGTCAACCCGCCCGATCGAGGAGAACCATGCCGTTGCGCCCCGTCACCACGTGGACGCTCGAGATGCCCGAGCGCCCGCACACCACGCCGCGTGGCCACTGCGTCAGCACCCCGACGGCCGACGCCCCCGACGTCGCATCCGGCCCGCATGACGACATGGCGAGCCGTCCTGAGGACGTTCGGATCGACCTGGTGCCGAACCCGAGCCCCGAGTTTGCCCGCTACCTCTACGCCGTCGTCGGCGGGCCGTGGACGTGGACCGACCGCCTCGGCTGGACGCGCGAGCAGTGGCTCGCCGACCTCGGCGTCACCGGCACCGAGACCTACGTCGCGTACGTCGGCGGCGAACCGGCGGGCTACGTGCAGATCCAGCCGACACCGGTCGGCGCGGCGGAGGCGCGTGGTCGAGCGAGCGTCGAGATTCGCTACTTCGGACTCGTCGAGACCGCCATCGGACGGGGCCTCGGCCGCACGCTGCTGGCCCATGGCATCGACGCAGCCTGGACGCTCGCCGAGCGTCATAAGGCGCCGGCGACGCAACGCGTCTGGGTTCACACGTGCAGCCTCGACGGCCCGGCGGCGCTGCGAAACTACGAGCGACGCGGCTTCGTCGTCATCGACGAGACGACGGAACTCATGGACTACCCCGCACAGCCCCTCGGCGCCTGGCGTTCCGCCGGCGGGCCCGCGTGAGCAGGGCCCGGCCGGCATGCCCCCTCTGAAGTACGCCCGAGGCGAGTGAGTGGCTCCGCACTCAGACTCTGCGCAAATGCACCCGGGTGCACTTGTGCCTAGGTGAACTGCCCCCCGGGCCGAGGTGAACGCGAGACGCCGACGGCCCCGTCGGCGCCTGGCTCTTGGCTC
>NZ_DCNR01000054.1:63509-67689 GCF_002322065.1 Dermacoccus sp. UBA1591
CGTGACGAGCGCGCTCGACGAGATCGCTGAGCAGCCGCAGTTGTTGCACGTCGGCGTCGAAAGTGCGTCGCGCTCAGGCGTGACGGGCGCGTTCGACGAGGTCGCTGAACAATCGCAGTTGCTGCGCATCGGTGTCGAAGGTGTCCTCCGGGTGCCATTGCACCGCGACGATGCTGGCCCCCGCGCCCACAAGGCCTGACTCGCGCTCGCTCGCCGAGGTGCTTGCCGCCACAGCGTCGGTCGTCGGGTCGAGTTCGACGGCTTCCGTCGTCCCGTCATCGGCACGCGCGACGACCCGCCAGCCGGGCGCGACGTCCCGTAGGCACTGGTGGTGGTAGCAGCTGGCCTTGACGCTCGACCCGCCGAGCACCTGCGCGAGGCGAGACGACGGGTCGAGCTCGACGTCCTCGACGCGATGACGGTGCGCCGACACGCCGAGCTCGTCGTCCATGTCGAAGTGCAACGTGCCCCCCAAGGCCACGTTGAGCAACTGCATGCCACGACAGATCGCGAGCACCGGCACGGCCCGTCCGACGATGACGCGCGCGAGTGCGAAGTCGAACGCGTCCTGTTCGACGTCGACGTCGTAGTGGGTGTCGTGCATCGCTTCGCCTGTCCAGACGGGCGAGATGTCGCCACCACCGGGCAGGAGGATGCCATCGGCGAAGGCCACGCGTTCGGCGACCTGGTCGACGAACGCGTCTGGAATACCGGCGAATCCACGCGTTGGGTCGACGAGTGCGTCGGGAGCCCCGCGCTCGGTGCCGTCATCGCCCCCAGCGGTCATCGGCTCGGCGATCGGGGCAACGGGGTGGATGACGACCGGCTCGCCCCCCGCCGCCCAGACGGCGTCCATGAGCGCGCGCGCCATGACATCTGCGCCGTAGCGCAGAGCTGACGCGGACGCGGAGAACCGCGCCGGCATCGCGATGATGGGTCGACTCACGCCGTCACCCGCCTAGTCGTCATCGTCATCGTCATCACCTCAAAGTTCTCCCACGTGGTGCGTTTCGACACCACGTGGGGAGATTTCGCCACGAACAACTCCTACATCGTGCGTATCAACACCGAGTGGGACATCATTCCGCGCCGCCCCCGCCGGTCGTGTCGCACCGAGCGGTGCGGCTGAGCCTGCGAAGCCACACCGCCGGAAGACGCGCCGGAAGACGCGCCGGAAGGCGCGGGCATCACGGCTGCGGAGGCATCGGCTTTCGGATACCGCGGAACTCCCAGTCGCCACCCTGGGCGGTGGAGAGGACTTCCTCCGACTCGGTGACCTGCGCGCCGACGTCGGTGCGGATGGGCGTCGGGCCCGTCACGATGTGGTTGCGCAGCGTGCCGAGGCCTTCGACCTCGACCTCGACGACGTCACCGGGGTACACCGTCCGCGAGATGGCGGGCGTGCCGGACAGCAGCAGGTCGCCGGGCTGCAGCGTGATGGTGCGGGCGATGTCGGCGACGAGGTAGTGCATGTTCCACTCCATCTCGTCGGTCGTGCCGTCCTGCTTCACCTCACCGTTGACGAGGGTGCGGATGCGCTTGCCGCGGAAATCCCAGCCCTCGATGACGCCGGGGCCGACGGGGCAGAGCGTGTCGGCACCCTTGACGCGCAGCATCGAACCGGAGTCGGTGTCGCGGAAGTCGTGCAGGCCGTAGTCGTTGGCGACGGTGTAGCCGCGGATGTAGTCGCCGGCCTCGTCGGGCGAGATGTTGCGGCACGTCTTGCCGATGACGATGGCGATCTCGCCCTCGTAGTTGAGCCACTTGCAACCCTCGGGGCGCACGACGGCACCCTCGTGCGTGTTGAGCGCGGAGACGGGCTTGTGGAAGTACGTCGGCGCCTTCGGCAGCGTCGTCATCATCTCGTCGACGCGGCTGCGGTAGTTGAGGTGCACGCAGACAATCTTGCTCGGCGTCACGGGCGGCAGGTGCGTCGCGTCGGCGATGGCGACGCGACGACCGTCGCCGGCGACGAGGTCGTCACCGTCGACGACGACGTCGACGGGGTTGCCGTCCAGCAGGATGCGGCGGGTTTCGCGCAGGGTCATCGGGTTCTCCTCGTGGGGTGGATCGGGATCAAGGTCAAGGTCGGCGGACAGCCGACGCCCTCAGCCCGCGGCCGGGACGTCGGGAATGTGTTGCGGGCCCGCCTCAGCAGCCGCCGAGGCAGCCTTCTGACGCAAGACGTCGTCGTCGATGACGGTGCGGTGCGGCGCGGGGAAGCCACCGTCGGGCTGGTCGAACCACAGGTGCACCTGGCCAGTACCGACGGAGTTCTCGTACTCGCCGTACTGACGCGACGGGGCGGTGCAGTCGCCTTCGCCGAGGGCACCGATCATCATGAGGTAGTGCCCGAATCGTGCTTCGGGCTTGTACCGGTAGAACTCGTCCATCGTGTCGAGGACGCGCGCGTGATCGCCGTTCGCGAACCATTCCATGCGCTGCAGGTCGGCCTGGCACGCCTCCTGCGAGAAGATGTGCTCGCTGCTGGCGGCCTCGTGGTCGCGCAGCTTGCGCAGCGGCCAGAACGTGTGGCTGAGCGCGCCGGAGGCGATGAGCAGCACCTTGCGGTCGCTCTCGCGGATGGCGTCACCGAGCGCGCGGCCGAGGCGCAGGTTGTCCTCCGTGTCGGCTGTTTGGCACACGCCGATGGAGATCCACTTCTTGTCGTCGAGGCCCTTGCCGAGGTACTCCCACATGTTCGTCGTCGCGTAGAAGATCGGCAGCGAGTGGTCGTCGATCGCGGTGATCCAGGTGCCGTGCTCGTCGGCCTTGCTCGCGATGAGGTGCGCGAGCTCCGGGTCGCCGGGGAAGTCGTAGTGACGACGCGGCATGCCGCGCGGCAACTCCTCCGACGTGAACAGCCCCGAGCGGCGATCCTGCGCCGTGACGACGAACTCGACGGTCGTCGCCCAGTGGCTGTCGAGTACGACGACGGTGTCGTAGTCGAGCACGTCGAACACCTCGCGCCGCAACTGCTGGAGCCCGGCGACGAGCGTCGTGTCCTCGCCGTTGTTGAGGCTGCGCCGCACGTCCTCGGGCAGCATGATCGTCGGCACGTGCGCCAGCAGACCGGCGCCTACCACTTCACCCATGTCCGTCTCCTTCGTTCATCGTCGTTTCTCGTCATTGACCTGCCCCAAGGCCCGCCATCCTTTGCGTGCACGTGCACCCAGGTGCCCCGCACGCAAAAGATGTGCGGCGGGCACCTGCGAGCAGTGCCGCACAATTTCTCGGCCATTCAGTTGTTCAGCGACTCGATCGTTCAGTTGCTCGGCGCGAAGACGGAGTTCTTCACGTCGCAGTAGAAGTCGAAGCTCCAGATGCCGCCCTCGCGGCCGATACCGGACTGGCCGCTGCCACCGAACGGCGCGCCGAGGTCGCGGACGAAGAAGCAGTTGACCCAGACGGTGCCCGCGCGCAGTTGCGCCGAAACGCTTTCTGCCCGCTCGGGGTCCGACGTCACGAGCGTCGCGGCGAGCCCGAAGCGCGTGTCGTTCGCCATCGCGACGCCGGCCTCGTCGCCGTCGAACGTCTCGATCGTGAGGACGGGGCCGAAGACCTCCTCGGTGAGGATCTCCGAGCCTGCGGGGCAGTCGGCGAGGATCGTCGGCGAGTAGAACAAGCCGCCCAGCTCGTCGTTCGGCCCCCCGCCCATGAGGACGCGCGCACCGTCCGCCTTGGCGCGCTGGACGAAACCGTCGACGGTCTCGAAGTGCTTGCGCGTGACGAGTGCGGAGACGTCGCTCGTCAGGTCGCGCGGGTCACCCTGCTTGAGCGTGCGAGCCTTGTCGAGCACACGCTGCGTGAACTCCTCGGCGATCTTGGCGTCGACGAGCAGACGCGCGCCCTTGAGACAGACCTGCCCGGCGTTGTCGAACTGCTCGACGGCGATGTCGACGGCCAGATCCATGTCGGCGTCGTCGAGCACGAGCAGCGGCGACTTGCCGCCCAGCTCGAACGACAACGGGACGATGTTCGGCGCGGCCGCAGCGGCGATGACGCCGGCCGTCGGGACGGAGCCGGTGAAGCACAGCCGGTTGATACCGGGGTGACGCGTCAGTGGGGCGCCCGCGTCGACGCCCGTGCCCTGCACGACGTTGAACACACCGTCGGGCAGGCCCGCGTCACGCATGATGTCGGCGAGCAGCGACGCCGTCAGCGGCGCCCACTCCGGCGG
>NZ_DCNR01000054.1:67894-74646 GCF_002322065.1 Dermacoccus sp. UBA1591
TGGCCGCGCCCGGGCACCGTCATGTCGGGGTGGGCGAGGTCGTTCTCGAGGTAGTCGGCGAAGAAGCGGAAGTTCATCGCGACGCGCGGCATGACGCCGCGCAGGTGGCTGCGCAGCAGCGCGCCGTTGTCGCGCGTCTCGACGTGCGCGAGCTCCTCGACACGCGCCTCGACGCCGTCGGCGACATTGCGCAGCAGCGCCGCGCGCTCCGCGACCGGCATGCCGGCCCATGCCGGAAAGGCCTTGCGCGCAGCAGCGACGGCAGCGTCGACCTCGGCCTCGGCGCCTGCGCTGATCTCGCCGATGACGCTCTCGTCGATCGGGGAGACGTCGGTGAACGTCGCACCGTCAGCGCTGGTGACGCGCTCGCCACCGATCCAGTGACGCGTATCGACCTCGACCCCCTCGACGGTGATCTTCTCGGGCTGCGGCGCGGTGACCATGACGCTCCTCGCAAGGTTGGCTGGTGCGGTGATGCGCATCACACTACCAATCGTTCGGGCCCAAACGGACATCCTACGGCGAGATCAAATCGTCATCTGATCCTCGTGTGTCTCAGATCACATCATGGGTTACCGTGACCCCCGAGGCGAGATCGTTCGCCCCCGAACGAAAGGCCCGGCATGGCAACTCCCACGTCGTCTCCCGACATGAGTCCGCGCGCAGATTCCGACATCCCACACACCGAGCACCGCCTGCGTTCCGGGCGCCTCGGGGTCATCGCGATCGCGTTCATCGTCGTCTCCGCCGCCGCGCCCCTGACGGCGATGGCCGGCGGCGCGCCCGTCGCGATGCTCGTCGGCAACGGGCGAGGCATTCCGTTCGCGTACCTCATCGTCAGCGCCATGCTGCTGCTGTTCGCCGTCGGCTACACCGCGATGGCACGTCACCACACGAGCACGGGCGCGTTCTACGCGTACGTCGCGCGCGGCCTCGGCCAGCATGCCGGCGGCGCTGCGGCGTGGATCGCGCTGCTCGGTTACAACGCCATGCAGATCGGCCTCTACGGCCTCTTCGGCTCGGCCACCGCCAGCTTCTGCGCGGACAACCTCGGCTTCGACCCGCCGTGGTGGGCGTGCGCGTTCGTCGCGTGGGCCGTCATCGCGCTGCTCGGCTACCGCCAGGTCGATCTGTCCGTCAAGGTGCTCGGCGTCCTCGTCGCCGCGGAATTCCTCATCGTCCTCCTGCTCGACGGCGCCATCATCGGCAAGGGTGGGGAGGGCGGCCACGGCGGTGTCGCATCGCACCTGGCCTGGGATTCGTTCAGCTTCGACGCCCTGACAAGCGGTTCGCTCGCCATCGCACTGCTGTTCAACTCGGCGAGCTACATCGGGTTCGAGTCGACGACGATCTACTCGGAGGAGGCGAAGGATCCGCGTCGCACCGTGCCGCGCGCGACGTACCTCGCCGTCGCCGTCATCGGTGTCTTCTACTCGATCACGACGTTCCTCATGGTGAGCGCGCAGGGCGGTTCGATGCTCGTCGAGCACCTCGGCGGCCTCAAGCCGGACCCGACGGTCTTCCTCTTCGAACTGGGCGATACCTACCTCGGTTCGAGCGCGACGAAGGTGATGTCGCTGCTGTTCGCGACATCCGTCTTCGCGGCGCTGCTCGCGTTCCACAACGCCGTCGCGCGCTACCTGTTCGCCCTTGGACGCGAGGGGCTCGTGCCCGCCCGCCTCGGCCACACGCACACGGTGCACCTGTCGCCGCACATGGGCTCGATCAGCCAGACGGTGCTCGCCGCCGTCGTCCTGACGATCTTCGTCGTCACCGACAAGGATCCCGTGCTCGCCCTGTTCACCTGGCTGACGCAGCTCGGCACGCTCGCCATCCTGTTCCTCATGGCGTTCGCGTCGCTCGCCGTGGTCGTGTTCTTCGCGAAGTACCGGGGCGCACGAGGCAAGGCCGCAGCCGACGACGCGGTGACGGGTGACGTCGCCACCGCCGGCACCGGCCTCGGCGGGCTCTGGCGCACCCTCGTCGCGCCCGCGCTCTCGGCCGTGTTCATGGGCGGCGTCGCTGCGTATGCCGCATCGCAGTTCGGCAACCTCATCGGAGACCCGAACAGCGCCCTCGCGTGGCAGCTGCCCGCGCTCATCGGCGTCGCCGTCGTCATCGGTGTCATCTCGACGTTCGTCCTCAAGGCCCGCGCGCCGCAGCAGTGGGCGCTCATGGGCATGGACCGCGTCGAGGCGACCGACGGCGCAACAGAGATCGACGGGACGTCGGCGGCACCGACGCCCTGAACGACCCGCGACGCAGCGCGCCCACCTCGTCACTCGATGGGGTGGGCGCGCTGCGTTCTGAGGCGCCCGGTTCGAGCGCGACGGACGTCAGTTCAGCTGCCAGATGACGGCTTCGTCCGCCTCGGCTGCCTTGGCGTAGAACTCGCGCAGCTCGGCGTCGTAGGGCATGACGTACACGTCGAGCACGTCGTCCTCGTCCCAGATGTCCGGGTAGATCTCGTCGCGCGTGAACTTCTTCGCGTCGTAGCCCTTGCGCAGGATGCTCGGCGTGATGCGGCCCATCGCGGCGGCGATCGCCGTCACCCGCGCGGGCGTCACGTGGCCGGCGACGACATCCTCGGAGTCAGGCACTCGCCCCTCCGAGATCGGGCTCGGAGCGTGCGCCTGCTTGTAGAGGCGCTCGAGCGCATGCCAGGCCTTGTCGACATCGAGCATGCGCTCGTCGTCGAACTTCTCGAGCGCCTGCAGGGGCGCGTCACCCGTCGACGTGAGGTCGGTGACGAGTCGCTGCGCCTCGGTATCGTCCATGCGGTAGGCCGTCCAGATCATTCCCATGGGCCCGACGGTACTGCCCACGCCCCCCGCGTGTCAGCGCCGCCGTCAGCCGCGGCTGGCAGACTGGGAGCGAACACGGCACGCCCGGGCGCCCCGGGCCCTTCGAAAGGCTGACGATGTCGCACGAGATCACCTGGAAGTCCGTCCACGACGAGCGCGAGTCGCTGCTCGAGGATCTCGCGGGGCTGAGTGACGCGCAGTGGCGCGCCCCGTCGCTGTGCGAGGACTGGAGCGTGCAGCAGGTTGTCGCGCACCTCGCGTCGTCGGCGCGCACGTCGAAGGCGAGCGCCGCGAAGCAGATGCTGACGCACAAGGGCAACGTCCAGGCCGTCATCGACGCCGGCGTTGCGCGTTTCTCTGGTGGCACACCCGCCGAGACGCTCGAGGCCTTCCGCGAGTCGATGCACGAGCGCGTGGCGCCGTTCTCCGCGGAGGCCGCGCTCGGCGAGGTCGTCGTGCACGCCGAGGACATCCGCCGCGCGCTCGACATCGAACACACCTACCCCGCCGAGACGCTGCGTCAGCTCGCCGACCACTACAAGGACGCGGGCCTCGGCATGGGCGCGGGCGACCGCATCAAGGGTCTGCACCTCATGGCCACCGACCAGAAGTGGGAGACGGGCAAGGGCGACGTCGTCTCGGGGCCGATCATCGCGCTCATCATGACGATGCTCGGACGCACCGCCTACCTCGACGACCTGTCCGGCGACGGCGTCGAGACGTACCGCGCGCGCCTGACGCGCTGACGCTCCCCCGTGTTGCCCGGGATTCGAGGCGCGGGTGCCTCGGTTCCCGGGCAACATCGGGCGGTGGACCCATGACACATCTCATGGGTGATTCGTGACGGTCGGCCGCGTGAGGCGACGAACGGCGCGCCGAGACTGGAGTCATGAACGCCTCACCGAACTCGACGGCTCAGAAGTTGCTCGCGATCTCCGGTCCGCTGGCTCTCATCGTGTTTTTGGTGCTCGGCCTCGTGTTCCACGCGTGGGCGATCGCGTGGGTAGCCTTCCTCGTACCGGGGATGATTCGGACGTGGATGGCCGTCGAGGCCCCGAAGGAGCAGCACGGTTACGGCATCGGCGCGGACGATGAACCCAAGCCCTACCCCTACTCCGGCGATTCTGGGTCCGCGCCGCCGGCGCCGCGTCAGTAGCGCGACGTCGTCGGCGTGCCGGCCTGCGGCATGAGCGGGCGCGCCGCGCTCTCGGGGACGATCTGCTTGCCCAGCGGGAACAGTGCGAGCGGGATCATCTTGAGGTTCGCCCAGGCGAGGGGCAGACCGATGATCGTGACGGCGAGGGCGATGGCTGTGCCGATGTGCGCGATGGCGATCCAGATGCCCGCGAGCACGAACCAGATGATGTTGCCGATCATCGACCCGACGCCCGCTGTCGGCTTGTCGACGTACGTGCGCCCGAACGGCCACACGGCGAAGTTGGCGATGCGGAACGACGCGACGCCGAACGGGATCGTCACGATGAGAATGCACATGATGAGCCCGGCGAGCATGTAGCTCAACCACAACCACACCCCGGCGAACACGAACCAGATGATGTTGAGCAACGTCTTCATTGTTCTCCCCGTGTCGTCGAACCCGGGTGGTGTCGATACGACCTCCACAGCCTATCCAGATGACCTGAATCGCTCCTGGGTCGCCTCACATGCCACCTCAGCAGGGTGCGCCAGACGTGTTCGAGGCAGGCCGTCGCCAGACGGCGGGTGTCGACGTCGTCACCGCGACGAGGCCCGCACGCTGCAGGATGGGGCGCGAATACTCGGTGCAGTCGACCTGCAGCAGCGCCTTTCCGCGCGTCTTGGCCGCTCGGGCACGCTGCGCCGCGAGCGCGCGATAGAGGCCTCGCCCGCGATGACGTTCGTCGCACGCGCCACCCCACAGGCCCGCGAAGTCGGTATCGTCCACGAAATCGACCCGCCCCGAGCACACGATCTCGCCTGCCGAGTCACGCACGAACCACATCTCGAAGCTCTCCGGATCGCGCCTCATGCGCTCGACGAGTTCGTCGCCCTGACGTCGGCTGCGCTCGGGGGAATCACCGAAGACGCGCCCGGCGAGGCCCTCGGCGTCACGCATCGCCTGCTCGGTGGTGGCGCGTTCGAGCGTGTACCCGGCGGGCAGGCCCTCGTCGGCGGCGATGACGTCGTCGACCGACCCGACCATGACCGTCTCGGGCTCTTCCAGTTCGAATCCGCGCGCCTCGAGCCGCTGGAGCAGCCGCGGCAGGACGTCGTGGCCGCGCGTCTTCCATTCGAAGTGGTCGACGCGCTCGTCGGCCTCGAAATGGCTGACGACGGCGTCGATGAGTTCGTCGAGCCCGCCATCCATGACGAACGGGTCGTAGGTGACGAATCCGCGCCGCCGGCCCGGGAACGTCGCAGCGAACACCGGGCCGATCGGCGTCACCTCGTCGGCGTCGGCCACCTCCGCCCGACCGCGCAGCTGAGAGTCGTACAGGTCGCGAAACGCCTCAGGGTTCATGGGGTGAATCTCGCAGCCCGGCGCCCCACGCCACAACTGAATTTCTCGACCGACGCGTCGTGTAGATCGCTTTGAGCTGCTCGCGCCCCACCCGGTATCCGCCAGGTGGGGCGTGAGAAGCGTGACCAGCTCGTGTCGCACCGAGCGGATGGGGTGAGCTTGTGAACCCCTTCCGCCGGAAGAAACAGCGATCGCGCCTGGGAAGCCGGAAGACGCTCTGTGTAATTGTGGTGGCAGTTGATGCGTTCCTGTTCGATGACGGGTTCGCCAGCCCATTCGCCGTACTGGCGGACGACGCGGTCCATCATTTCTTCGCGGTTGAGCAGGGCGAAGTGCTGTGCCCACTCGAGTTCGCGGATGCCGGAATGCCGCAGCATCCCGAGGACACGAGCGCAGCGAGGCCCGCAGGGCTGCGTCGCGGCGCGACCGGGAGTAGGCGTCGAACTGGGGTGTGCCCTGGACGAGGTATGCGAGGTCGCGGTCGGGCAGGTCGATCCAGTTCGTCGCGCAGTAGTCGGTCGCCGTCTTGATGTGGTGCTGGGCGATCTTGTTGCCGACGCCGCGCGAACCGGAGTGCAGGAACAGCCAGACGCGGTCGTCCTCGTCGAGGGAGATCTCGATGAAGTGGTTGCCCGAGCCCAGCGAGCCGAGCTGTAGCGTCCAGTTCTTCGCGTACGTCGCGGGGTCGAACCCGGCGTCGGCGGCCATGGCGTTGAGTTCGTCGAGGCGCGTGCGCGTGTGGTCGCGGCTGATCGTGCGGTTCACTCCCCCGGCCGACAGCGGGATGGCGCGCTCGATCGCCTGACGTACGGGCGCACGGTCGACGGGCAGGTCGGTGGCGGTGTGCTGCGTGCGCACCGCGATCATGCCGCAGCCGATGTCGACGCCGACGGCGGCGGGGATGACGGAGTGCCGCAGCAACCCGAGGACATGAGCGCAGCGAGGCCCGCAGGGCTGCGTCGCGGCGCGACCTAAGACATCGCGCCGAGCGTCGGGATGACGGAGCCGACGGTGGCGCCGCGACCGAGGTGAGCGTCGGGCATGAGCGCGAGGTGCGGGAAGATGAATGGCATCGACGCCGTCGTCAGGGCCTGTTCGCGGGTCGATTCCTCGAGGATCGAGGCCCAGTTGTACAGCTTCGCGTTGATTCGCTCCATGGTGTTCTCCTTGCGTGTTCGCCTGCGCCGCATGGAGATACGGAGCAGACGTCAGGTCGTTCGGGCCGAGGGTTCGTCCGATGCCGGCGGCGTCGGGGGGCCCTGCGACGCAGATGCTTCGGGTGCGGTGAGTCGCGCGCTGCCTGCGTCGTCGACGTCCGCAGGCAGCGTTGCCGTCAAGGTGTAGGTCGCGGCGAGCCGCTCGGGATTCTCGGCGAGTTGCCACTCGTTCGGTTCGATCTCGACCATCTGGCCGGGCAGCGCGTTCCACGGGACGCTCTGGTGCTCGAC
>NZ_DCNR01000054.1:74870-75903 GCF_002322065.1 Dermacoccus sp. UBA1591
CCGTCGTCGAACACGAGTGGTTGCTCCTGCTCGAAGTAGGGGAACTCCACGGCAGGGGTGGTGAATTCGTCATCGCGCAGGGTGCGTTTCGTGGTGGCTGGGTGGTCGCCCATCGCCCAAAGCATCGGGTGGCCTTCGCGGATGAACAGTCGCCCGCCGGGCTTGAGCAGCGCCGCGACGACCTGGGCCCAGCGTTCAATGCTGGGCAGCCAACACAGCGCGCCGATGCCGGTGTAGACGAGGTCGAACTGCCTGCCGCCCAGGGCTTCCGGCGCCGAGTAGACGTCGGATTCGACGTACTCGATGTCGCCGTGTCCGGCTGCAGCGGCGATGCGCCGGGCCTCTTCCAACGACTTCGGCGACAGGTCGACACCCGTGATGCGCTGCGCGCCAAGCCGTTTCAGCGACAACGTGTCGGTGCCGATGTGGCACTGGAGGTGGACGACGTCGAGCCCGTCGAGCGATCCGAGCCCCGGCGCATGCTCCACGTCGAACCGGAGGACACGGCTGATGGCGTCGGGGTGGTCGATGAAGTGCTGCACCGAATAGTCGGGGCTTGCGGCATGGGCGACGGCACGGTCATCCCAGTTGGCCTTGTTGACGCGCAGGTACTCCTCACTACCAGCCGTCGCCGTCGGCGACGTGGCTGCGGTCGAGAGCTGCGTGTCGTTCATGACGTCGAGTCTGCCGTGACCTGACGAACCACGCCACCGATTTCTTCGTCATGGTCAACCGCAGCGGGCCCACCTATGCAACGTCGCACCGTGATGAGTCGGCGCGGTCGCCGAATTGGAGGAAACCTCCAAACGAGACCGTCCAGAGTTGGTGCGTCTCTTGACGAAGTCGCACCAAGCAGTGCGCTTCGATGGTGAGGTACCCACCACCTGCGCGAAAGGCTCATGATGCCGAGGACCGCCACACCGACGTCCGCCGACACCACCGTCCGCGAGGAGGTCGGCATCCAGTTCCCGGCCGGATCCGACGGCACGCGCCCGACGACGCCGACCGTCAAGGCCATCGTCGCGGAAGCGGT
>NZ_DCNR01000054.1:76163-78543 GCF_002322065.1 Dermacoccus sp. UBA1591
CGACGACGATCGCCCGCGACGGCCTCGCCGCGGCGCGCGCCCATCTCGTCCACGTTGCCAACGACGGCACGCAGACACCGCTCGCCGACCTCGACGTCGACGCCGCCGTCGATGCCGCCCGCGGCACGTTCGGCACCCACACCGTGGACGGCACCGCCGAGCCTCGTCACGAACTCGCCATCCCCTACCAGGGGCGCATGCTGAGCGGCCACGATCTCGAACGCCAACTCGCGGCGTGGGTGCACAAGGGCATCGTGGAGCAGTCGTGCGCGGACGCCGTCATGCGTGTCGTCGCGCACCCGGAGTGGCTGAGCCTGCCTGGCCACGTCGTCGCCGACATCGGCGCCGGCGCCGAGATGGGGCCGCTCGAGATGCTGTCGAGCTGGGGCGCACGCATCCTCGCGATCGACATCCCCCGCGTCAGCGAGCGCCTCGAGAAGATGGCGCGCGACGGTGCGGGCCACGTCAGCCTGCCGACGAAGGACGGCGAGACGGGCGCCGACATCACGCGCGACACCGCGGCCGTCGCTGCGTGGATCGACGAGCAGGCGGGTGACGACACCGTCGTCCTCGGCATGCACGCCTATGCCGATTCGGGCATGCACATCCGCCTGACGCTCGCCGCCGACCTCATCGCCACCTGGCTGCAGGAGCGCCGCCCGACGACGGTGCTCGCGTATCTCGCGACGCCGACCGACGCGTTCGTCGTGCCCCAGGAGATCATCGACGGCGCCCGCTCGCGGTGGTCACGCCACGGCAGCAAGGGTTTCGCGAAGCGCGCGCTGCGCACCGCGTCACGCGGCCAACTGTTCACCGAGCCCTACCCGAAGGGCTCGCGCGTCGCCGACTGCATCATCGCCCAGCAGGGTCCCAACTACGCCGTCGCGAAGCGCCTGCAGCGCTGGCGCGCCGTCGCCTCGGAGGCTGACGGGCGCCGCGTCTCGTTCAACGTCGCACCCGCGACGTTCACCCGGTCGGTGACGAAGAACACCGCCCTCAAGGCCGCCTACGCCGGCGCGCACCACTTCGGCGTCGAGGTCTTCGCCGCCGAGACGAGCCGCGCGCTCATGGCGGCGTTGCTCGTCCACGACGTCATGCGTGACGACCTCGCCCCCGGCGCCGCGCCTCAGCGCGCCCACGCCGAAGAACTCTTCAGCGACGGCGCCGCACACGGTGGCTTGTGGCGCACGGCCTGGGCACCCCGCTCGGCCCTCGGCGTCGCGGCCGCTCTCGGCGCCCCCAAGGCGCTGCGCCGCAAGGCATAGCGACACACGTCTCGCCCGCCCGTCATATCGCCTCCTCGCGACCGCCGTCCGAGGGGGCGATGCGCGTTACGCTCGAAAGAGGGGAACACACGATTGCTCGAGCACCCCACGCAACCTGCGTGGGCGTTCATGCGTCCTCATACCGAGACCATCGTTCACGGAGAGGGGAAGTCGATGTCTGCGCCAGCCTTCATGTGCCCACACGCGCACCGCGTCACGACCTCCGCAACCGACGCCATGTCCACCCGCGGCCATGCCGGGAAGCCCAGCACAGCTGCCGGCATCCTCGCGCGCCACACCGCGAGCGAATGGATCGGCACGCAGGGCGAACAGCTGCGCCTGCGCGTCGTCGTCGAACATGTCACCGCCGCGCGACGCACGTTCACCTACGTGCTGCGCGTCGAGGGCACGAACGATCTCCTCGAGTGGTCGACTCAGCGCCGTTACGGCATCACCGAGGGTGAACGACTCGCCCTGTCCGGCCTCGTCAAGGCCCACACCACCCGCGACGCCACGCGCGTCACGGTGCTCCGTGACTGCTTCAACCCCTTGAGGACGACGTGATCTCCCTCCCCGTGACCATTCCGCGCATCGTGCGCGGCCAAGACCGCAAAGACGCCGACCAGCGCTACTCCGGCGTCGCCGCCGGCCCCGCCGAACGAGGCTCCGGCACGACGACGTCCGTCGCGTTCCTCGCCGACGTGGGCACCACCGTCGACGTCATCGCCCGCGTCGCCGGCACCACCCCGCCACGTGACGGCGACACCGCCGACGTCGTGCGCCACTGCTTCCGAACCGTCGACGACGGCCTCGCCCTGTGCTGCCCGCTGCCCGCCACCGAGCACCTGCGCCTCGGCTCCGTCATCCGCGTGCGTGGCGACGTCACCGAGCAGCGCACCCAGGGCAGCAACCACGTCACCGAGATCCGAGCCGACGAGCTCGACCTGCTCGGGTGACGCCGCCCTTCCACTGACGGGCCACGCGCGAACCTGCCGGCCCGCCTCGTCCGCGCGGCTCGACCACGCTCGCCGGTGGGGCCACGCGCGAGAAATCTCGCACCCCCCACCCGACCGTCACGACACAGCACCCACCACACACCACGACGCCGGTGGGTG
>NZ_DCNR01000038.1:0-3068 GCF_002322065.1 Dermacoccus sp. UBA1591
ATCGGCACGCCGTACGCCAGCACCTCCACGACGCCGCCGAGGGTCTCCCCGGCGCGGTGGGCGTCGTCGACCTCGGCGAGCCCGTCGTCGTCGAGCAACACCCCCGCGGCCGGGCTCGACACCCGCGCCACGAAGCAGATGAGCATCAGTGTCTGGGGCGACTCCGTCCCCGCGTCCGTCGCGCTCAACCAGCTCCCGCACGCCTACCGCACGGTCGACAACCACGCCGCGAAGAGCCAGCAGGCGAACGCGGTGCTCGAGCAGGTCATGGCGGCTGCAAAGGCGGGGACGATCAGGAGCGACGTCGTACTGATCCACACCGGCGACAACGGTGTCGTACCGCAGGAGATGCTCGCCAAGACCCTCGACGCGTTGAAGGACGAACGCGTCGTGCTCGTGGTGCCGAAGACCACGCTGGGCACCCAGAAGCAGGCGCTGCATGCGATCCGCGAGGCGGCGAAGGGCCGGCCGTGGGTGCACCTCGTCGACTGGTACGGCGCCTCCAAGGACCACCCCGAGTACTTCATCGACGGCGTCCACCCCACCCTCGCAGCGATGCCCGTCTACATCAGCCTCGTGCAAAAGGCTTCGAAGGGCTGACCGCGACGCGACTCGTCAGGCATACCTCCGCCGCGTGAAGCGCGCCAGATCCTGCGCGAGCCGTTCGAGCGCGTCAGCGGCGTGATGGCGACGATCCCACGCGGCGTGGAGGCGGATGCCGAGAGCGTCGCCGTCAGCGTCGCGGATCGTGAGGGGCACGAGGCCGAAGCGGGGGTCGTCGGTGAGGACGCAGACGCCGCGCCCGCTGGCTGCGACGGCCTGGGCGACGACGGGTGAGGCGAACTCCGCGCGGGGTTCGACGCCGAGCTGCTCTGCGTCGAGGGCTGCGTCGAGCACGCGGCGCGCCGAGAAGCTGCGTTCGAGCAGAAGCAGGTCAGCACCCGCGAGCTCGTCGAGGTCGACGGCATCGCGCTGCGCCCACGGATGGGTCGGCGCGACGCACGCCCACAGCTGCAGGCGCGCGACGACGCGGCTGCCCAACGCCGGGGGTGGTGCGAGCGGCGCCACGGCGAGGTCGGCTCCGCGACGCAACGTGTCGTAGACGTCGTCGACGGACGCTTCGGCGATGCTCGGCAGCGGCGCGTCGGCGGACCACGTCGCGAGCCAGGGGGCGAGGACGTCGTCGCGGGTCGTGCCGGGGCTGACGAGACGAACCCGCTGCAGACGGCCGGCTGCGACGCCGCGGGCCGCGTCACTCACGGCGTCGGCCTGGCGCAGCAGTCGACGCGCGACGGGCAGCACGTCGATGCCGGCGGAGGTGAGGCGCAGCCGCCCGTCCTCACGATCGAACAGGCGGATGCGCAGCTGCCGCTCCAACTGCTGGATCTGACGCGTGACGGCGGGTTGCCCCATGCCGAGTCGCGCCGCGCCGGCCGTCACCGTCCCGGCGTCGGCAACGGCGACGAAGCACTCGACCGCCCTCAACTCCATACCGTCCCCTTCTGCGATCTACGTCCACATCGGCGATCTACGGTCACTTTCACCGCCCTCGGCGGCTGGCCAGAGCCCATCAGCGGCCTATTCCCAACATGCATACCAATCATCGAAAATTGATATTGGACAGCATAGGCGCCAAGCCTCAGAGTGAGGGAGAACACTGACCGACCCTGATCACTCGCACCTCGGTTCGATCCCGCACGACGAAAGGACACGGCCATGACGTCCGTCCCTCAGGAGCGCAAGCTCGTCACCGCCATCCCCGGCCCGAAGAGCCAGGAACTGCACCAGCGGACGAAGGGCGCGGTCTCCGCGGGCGTCGGCATCGGCCTGCCTGTCTACGTCGAGCGTGCGGGCGGCGGCATCCTCGTCGACGTCGACGGCAACCAGCTCATCGACTTCGGCTCCGGCATCGCCGTGACGAGCGTCGGCAACTCGGCGCCGAAGGTCGTCGAGAAGGCCAAGAACCAGCTCGACGACTTCACGCACACCTGCTTCATGGTGACGCCGTACGAGGAGTACACGGCCGTCTGCGAGAAGCTCAACGAGCTGACACCCGGTGACCACGAGAAGCGTTCGGCGCTGTTCAACTCGGGCGCCGAGGCCGTCGAGAACGCCGTCAAGATCGCGCGCGTCCACACGGGCCGTCAGGCCGTCGTCGCCTTCGACCACGCCTACCACGGCCGCACGAACCTGACGATGGCGCTCACGGCGAAGAACATGCCGTACAAGCAGGGCTTCGGGCCGTTCGCGGGCGACGTCTACCGCATGCCGATGGCGTACCCGTACCGCTGGGTCGGCAACGCCGACACGATCACTGCCGACGCCTTCGAGGCGTTCACGAGCGCCGTGCACGCGCAGATCGGCGAGCAGAACGTCGCGGCCGTCATCATCGAGCCCATCCAGGGTGAGGGCGGGTTCATCGTGCCGCCCGCCGGCTGGCTGAAGAAGGTCGCCGACTGGTGCCGCGAGAACGGCATCGTCTTCATCGCCGACGAGGTGCAGAGCGGTTTCTGCCGCACCGGCGACTGGTTCGCGTGCGACGCCGAAGGCGTCGTGCCCGACCTCATCACGACCGCCAAGGGCATCGCGGGCGGCCTGCCGCTCGCGGCCGTGACGGGCCGCGCCGAGATCATGGACGCCGTCCACGCAGGCGGCCTCGGCGGCACCTACGGCGGCAACCCCGTCGCCTGCGCGGGCGCCCTCGGCGCGATCGAGACGATGGAGTCGGAGAACCTGCCCGCGCGCGCCAAGGAGATCGAGGCGATCTTCCGCGAGCGCCTCGGCCAGATCGCCGACACGCACGACGTCGTCGGCGACATCCGCGGACGCGGCGGCATGATGGCCGTCGAGATCGTCAAGGCCGGCACGAAGGAGCCCGACGCCGACCTGACGAAGAAGATCGCGGCCGCCGCGAACGCTCAGGGCGTCGTCACGCTGACGGCCGGCACGTACGGCAACGTCCTGCGCTTCCTGCCGCCGCTCGTCATCGGTGACGACCTGCTGCGCGAGGGCCTCGACATCATCGCCGAAGCGTTCGACTCCGCGACTGCCTGAGCGCCTGAGCGCCT
>NZ_DCNR01000038.1:3276-11906 GCF_002322065.1 Dermacoccus sp. UBA1591
AGCGCCTGAGCGCCTGAGCGAGCACGACCATCCACAGGCTGTGTCGGATCGCCCCGCCCCGGGCGATCCGGCACAGCCGCTTCCACAGCTGCACCCGCCGTACTCGCCGGTACACCACGAATCTGGGATAGGAAAGACACATGGACACGAAGGCTCTGATCAACGACGTGCCGAAGCAGCTGTTCGTCGACGGCGCATGGCGCGACGCGGAGGGCGGCAAGACGCTCGAGGTGACGAACCCCGCGACCGGCGAGGTCCTCGCGCGCGTCGCCGACGCCTCCCCCGCTGACGGCGACGCAGCCCTCGCCGCCGCGCACGCCGCGCAGGCGAGCTGGGCGGCCACCACACCGCGTGAGCGTTCCGAACTGCTGCGCAAGGCGTTCGAGCTGCTCATCGAGCGCACCGACGACTTCGCGGCGCTCATGACCCTCGAGATGGGCAAGCCCTTCGCCGAGGCCAAGGGAGAGGTCGCCTATGGCGCCGAGTACTTCCGCTGGTTCGCGGAGGAGGCCGTGCGCATCAACGGCACGTACCTGCCCGCCCCCGCGGGCGGATCGCGACTGCTGACGATGAAGCAGCCCGTCGGCCCGTGCCTCATGATCACGCCGTGGAACTTCCCGCTCGCCATGGGCACGCGCAAGATCGGTCCGGCGCTCGCGGCCGGTTGCACGATGGTCATCAAGCCCGCCGCCGAGACGCCGCTGACGATGCTCGCCCTCGTCGCGCTCCTCGAGGAGGTCGGCGTCCCGAAGGGTGTCGTCAACGTCGTCACGACGAGCGATTCGGGCGGCGTCATGGAGCCGCTCATTCGCGACCCGCGAGCTCGCAAGCTGACGTTCACCGGCTCGACGGCTGTCGGCCGCAAGCTCGTCGAGCAGTCGGCCGAGCAGTTGCTGCGCGTGTCGATGGAGCTCGGTGGCAACGCGCCCTTCATGGTCTTCGAGGACGCTGACGTCGACGCGGCCGTCGAGGGCGCGATGGCGGCGAAGATGCGCAACATCGGTGAGGCCTGCACGGCCGCGAACCGTCTGTATGTGCACGAGTCGGTCGCCGCGGAGTTCGGCGAGAAGTTTGCCGCGAAGATGAAGGCGATGACGGTCGGCAACGGCATGGACGAGGGCGTCACCGTCGGCCCGCTCATCACCGGCAAGGCCGTGAAGAACGTCCAGCGACTCATCGACGGTGCCGTCGCCGCGGGCGCCACGAAGGTGTGCGGCGACGAGCAGGTGCCGAGCGAGGGCAACTTCGTCGCCCCCACCGTCCTGACGAACGTGCCCGGTGACGACGACATCGTGCGCGAGGAGATCTTCGGCCCGGTCGCCGCGATCCAGACGTTCACCGACGAGGACGACGTCATCGCCCGCGCGAACTCGACGGAGTACGGCCTCGCCGCGTACTTCTTCTCGAAGGACTACTCGCGGGCGCTGCGGGTCGCCGAGAAGCTCGAGTACGGCATGGTCGGCGTCAACGTCGGCGTCATCTCGAACCCGGCCGCGCCGTTCGGCGGGGTCAAGGCCTCCGGATTCGGCCGCGAGGGCGGCTTCCAGGGCATCGACGAGTACCTCGAGACCAAGTACGTGGGCATGGCGCTCTGAGCGCCTGCGACGAAGGGGCATGTGATGAGTGAAGCCATCTACACGGTGACGAACCCGGCGACGGGTGAGGTCGAGGAGACCTTCCCCACCGCGACCGACGATGAGGTGATGGCCGCCCTCGAGCGCGCCTACGCCGCCCGCGAGCGCTGGCGCAAGGTGCCGCTCGAGGAGAAGATCGCGATCATCGAGCGCGTCGCGGCCGAGTACGACTCGCGTCAGGAGGAACTGGCGCGCATCATCGGTGACGAGATGGGCAAGCCTTACGGCGACGCGACGGGTGAGGTGTGGCTCTCGGGCGACATCCACGCGTACAACGCGAAGCACGCGCCGGAGGTGCTTGCCGACGAGGAGCTCGACCTGGGCGAGCGTGACGGGCGCGCGTACATGCGCAAGGAGCCCGTCGGCGTCATCGTCGGCGTCATGCCGTGGAACTACCCCTACTACCAGGTCGCGCGTTTCGCGGCGCCGAACCTGCTGCTCGGCAACGTCATCCTGCTCAAGCACGCGCCGCAGTGCCCGCGTTCGGCGAAGGTGATCGAGGAGATCTATCACGCCGCCGGGGTGCCGAAGGATGTCTATCAGAACCTCTACGCGACGAACGAGCAGATCGCGATGCTCATCGACGACCCGCGCGTGCAGGGCGTGTCGTTGACGGGTTCGGAGCGTGCCGGTTCGGCCGTCGGTGAGCGTGCAGGGCGCAACCTGAAGAAGGCCGTGCTCGAGCTCGGCGGCAGTGACCCGTTCATCGTGCTGCCGGACGCCGACATCGACAAGGCCGTCGAGGACGGCATCCTCGGCCGCTTCGAGAACTCGGGCCAGGCGTGCAACGCGGCGAAGCGGTTCATCCTCATCGGCGACGAGACGTACGACAAGTTCGTGCCGAAGTTCGCCGAGGCCGTCGCCGGGTTGAAGATGGGCGACCCGCACGACGAGTCGACGAACATCGGCCCGCTCGTCACGGAGGCCGCCGCGAAGGGTATTCAGGCGCAGATCGACGACGCCGTCGACGCGGGCGCCGAGGTGGTCGTCGGTGGCAAGCGTCCTGACGGTCCGGGCGCGTACGTCACGCCGACGGTGCTCGCCGGCGTCACGCCGCAGATGCGCGCGTGGAGCGAGGAGATCTTCGGCCCCGTCGCCGTCATGTACAAGGCGGCCGACGAGGACGAGGCCGTGCGCATCGCGAACGACACGCTGTTCGGTCTCGGCGCGTCGGTGCACTCGGCTGACGTCGACGCCGCGCTGCGCGTGGCCGATCGGCTCGAGTCGGGCATGGTGTCGATCAACGAGGCCCCCGGTTCTTCGTCGGAGCTGCCGTTCGGTGGCGTCAAGCGTTCCGGTTTCGGGCGCGAGCTCGGCACGTACGGGTTCGACGAGTTCTGCAACAAGCGGATGATCCGCATCGCGGGCTGACGAAGCTCGAAGGGGCGGGGTGCACCGCAGCGAAGCGAGGATGTGCCCCGGCCCCTTCGGGCGCGCGTCGGACCGCCCAAGTGATCGCGGGCTGACGAAGCTCGAAGGGGCGGGGTGCACCGCAGCGAAGCGAGGATGTGCCCCGCCCCCTTCGGGCGCGCGTCGGACCGCCGAAGTGATCGCGGGCTGACGAAGTACGCCCACCTGACCCTCGGGGCCTGAGAACGCCCCACTCGTGCGTCACGTCGCACGAGTGGGGCGTTCTTGCGTCACAGCATCCCCACTTGCGCGACATGTCGCGCCATCGGGGTACTGCATCCGACGTCAGCCATTCATGACGAACGTCGCCCGCGAACGCGTCAGATCTGACGCCTTCGCGGGCGACGTTCGAGCTCACCGTGAGCGACGGGTTCAGCCCGCGACGACGGCGCCCTCCGGTGCGAGGTCGACGCCGGCCGGCTGGGCCTCGGCGTCGGGGCGCACACGTCGCGGGACGAGCATCGCGATGGCGGCGCCCGCGACGGCGGCGCAGGCCCCGATGATGAAGCACACCTTGAACGCGCCCTCCGTCGGGATGGCGGGCGTCCCCGGCGCGAGGACGGTCGTGCGGCTCGTCAGCACGGCGGCCATGACGGCGCCGGCGACGGTCGTGCCGACCGAACGCATGAGGCCGTTGACGCCGACGCTGGCGCCGGCCTCGTGCATCGGCACGTTGTCGAGGATGAGCGTCGGCATGGCGGCGTAACCGATGCCGACACCCGCCGACGCGACGCACGAGGCGACCATGAGCTGCCACGGCGCGTTCATGAGGAACAGCGCGATGACGTAGCCGATGCTGATGACGAGCGCACCGGTGGCGAGCGTCACCCGCGCACCGCGGTGCGTGATGAGCGCGCTCGAGACGGGCGCGAACGCCATCATCATGAGGCCCGCGGGAGCCATCCACAGCCCGGCGTGCAGGATCGACTGGCCGAGACCGTACCCGGTGGCCTCGGGCATCTCGAGCAGCTGCGGCACGATGATGGACTGCGCCATCATGCCGAATCCGACGAGCACGGCCGCGAGGTTCGTGAACAACACCGGGCGGCGCGCCATGGTGCGCAGGTCGACGAGCGGATCGTGGTGACGCAGCTCGTACGCGCCCCAGACGAGCAGCACGATGACACCGGCGACGATGCTGCCGATCGTGCGCCCACTGCCCCACCCCCATTCGGAGCCCTTCGAGACACCGACGAGCGCCGAGACCAGACCCACGGCGAGACCGATGATGCCGACAGGGTCGATGTGCGCCGGGTGCTCGTCGTGGATGTGCGGCACGACGAACGCCGTCAGCACGACGACGACGGCGGCGAGCACCGCGGACAGCCAGAACAGGTCGTGCCACGAGTAGTCCTGCGCGATCCACGCTGCGAGCGGCAGACCAAGCGCACCACCGACACCGAGCGTCGCGCTGACGGCGGCGACGGCGCCCGTCGCACGCGCGGGCGGAGCGACCTCGCGCACGAGACTGATGGCGACCGGGATGTAGCCCATCGCCATGCCCTGCAGCGCGCGGCCGACGAGGAACGGCGCGAGGGTGCTCGACAGCGCCGCGACGACCGAACCGAGGACGAGCAGCGTCGCCGATACGAGCAGGACTCGCTTCTTGCCGTACATGTCGGCGAGGCGGCCGGTGACGGGCATCGTCACGGCGCCGGCGAGCAGCGTCGCCGTCACCGCCCAGGAGGCGTTGCTCGCGGACGTGTGCAGCAGCTCCGGCAGTTCTCGCTGGATCGGGATGACGAGGGACTGCATGAGCGCGCCGCTGAGGCTGCCGATGCAGAGGACGGCGACGACCGTCATCGGGGAGAAGCGCATCGCGGGGGCGGCCCCGGTCGGCGCGGTGGGTGAGGACAAGTGACCACTCCGTTTGTGTAAATTACATACCTACCCGATGAGATTACATTTAGTTGTACGAAGCAACAAGCGGGGTGACGGGATGGCGGCAGACGTGGCGAGCGACATCGACACCGCCGCCGACGACGGCAACGGCGACTGTGCCCGCACCATGGCGCGCCTGCTCTCTCACTTCGACATCATGCGCCGCGCCGAGGAGCAGGCGAGCGAGTTGCGCATCGCCGAGGGCCGCCTGCTGTGGCTGCTGACGGGCGACGGCCCGCCGCGCACGCTCAAGCAGATCGCGTGCGAACTTGAGCTCGAGCAGTCAACGGCGAACCGTCAGGTCAACGCTGCGGTGCGGGCCGGCGTCGTCCGGCGATTCCGCGAATCCGGGTCTCACGCTTGGCTCTTCGAGGCGAGCGACGACGGCGCGGCGCTCTACGAGCGCAGCGTCGGACGTCACCTCGACCGCGTCGACGACGCCCTCGCCGCTCTGCCCGCCGGCGAACGCGAACGTCTCGTCAGCTCGTTCGCGACGTTCATCGACGCCTACAAGGAACCGCCGACGCCCTCACCCCACGGCGCGCCGCGCGCCCCCGGCACGCCCTGAGAGTCCCCGACTGCACCGCGAAGCCGCCGCCCCCCTCACTCTCGCCATCCCGTACCCAACGGCGATCTACGTCCTCATCTGCGATTTTTGTTCACCTTCGTGAAGGTGGACGAAAATCGCAGAAGGGGACAGGAATCGCAGAGGGGTCAGCTCATCGCGAACATCTCGAGGTGGGTCTTGACGACGATGACGCGCGGGCCGTTGACATCGGCGGCGAACGTCGCGCGCAGGGCGTCCGTCAACTCGCCGTAGCCGACCTCGTCACCCACAGCCACCTCTTGAGCCTCGACACCGAACGACTCCGCCAAGGCGACGAAGTCCGGCCGTGCCAGTTCGGTGTGCGTCGCCTGGCCGAACGTCGCCTCCATGTACTCGCGCAGGATGCCGTAGCCGCCATCGTCGACGATGAGCCACGTGACGGGGATGCCGTGTTGCACGGCCGTCGCGAGTTCGGCGATCGAGTACATCGACGAGCCGTCACCAGCGACGGCGACGACGCGCTCGTGCCCGCCGACGGAGAACGCCGCGTCGACGTCCGTCAGCTTTGCGCCGCGCTTCTCCGCGAGCGCGACGGCGCCGCCGAGCGCGGCCGGGAACGCGAACCCGAGCCCGCCGGCGCCCTGACCCGAGTGGAAGCCGCCGGAGCGGCCGTCCCAGCAGTTCCAGGCCCAGTAGGCGGCGATCGTCATGTCCCAGAACGTCGGCACCTCGTCGGGGATGCCGGCGCGGATGGCGTCCATGAACACGCGCTCGTGGGCGAGATCCTGACCGTCGAGCCGGGCGACGATCGCCTTGCGCACTTCGGCAGCACGCTCCGCTCCCGACGCGCGCCCCGCGGGCGCCTCTGCCGGGAACGCCGCGACGAACGCATCGAGCGCCGCCTTCGCGTCGCACGCGATGCCGAGCGCGGGGTGGTTCGACTCGAGCACGCGCGGCTCGGCGTCGACATGGATGAGCTTGCCTGCCGGCTTCAGCGTGAAGTAGTTCGACGTCACCTCGCCGAGCGAGGTGCCGACGGCGAGCAGGACGTCGGCGTCGGCGAGCAGGTCGGTGACCGCACGGTCCTCGACCCACGAACCCATCGACAACGGGTGATCGACCGGAAAACCCGAGTTGCCACCCGGCGAGCAGACGACGGGTGCGTCGAGCTTCTCCGCCAGGGCGAGCAGCGCCCTCTCGGCGCCGGCGCGGCGCACGCCACCACCGGCGACGATGGCAGGGCGCTTCGCGCCCGCGAGCAACTTCACTGCAGCCCAGACGAGTTCGGGGCGCGGCCCCTCCGGCGTCGGCGCCGAGACGGCCGTGCGGATCGGCGGGATCTCCGTCTTCGCGAGCAGCACGTCCTGCGGCACCTCGACCCACACGGGCCCGCGCGGATACGTCATCGCCTCGACCCACGCCGACTCGATGGCCGTCGGGATGGCGGCGTGGTGCGTCACCGTGCGCTGCGACTTCGTCACGTCGATGGCGGCGCGGCGCTGCTCGTCGAGCTGGTGCAGCATGCCGCGACGCGCGCCGCCGAGGCCCGAGACGGGCACCTGCGAGGCGACGACGACCATCGGCACGCTCGTCGCGTACGCCTCCTGCAGCCCGGGCAGCGCCGTCAGGGCACCCGGCCCGGTCGACAGGAACAGCGCAGCCGGCTTGCCTGAGACGCGCGAGTAGCCGTCGGCCGCGAAGGCTGCGTTGTTCTCGACGCGCGAGCTCATGAAGTGCAGCCCCGAGCGGCGCAGCGCGTCGAACAGGCCCAGCGCATGCTGACCGGGAATGCCGAACACCGTCGTCGTGCCGAGCGCTTCGAGCGTCTCGACGACGAGGTCGCCACCGTTGCGGATCTTCTCGCCCTCGCCCGTCGGCGCGACGGCTTCGGGCTCGGGGTGACGGATCTGCTCGCTCACCGCTGGGCCCCGTACACCGTGCCGGACTCGCCGTACGCGGGCCCGCCGGGCGCGGCGTCCGCACCGAGCGCGAGCAGCGACATGTACTCGTAGACGACGTTGGCGGCGGCCAGGCCCGTCAGCTCGGCGTGGTCGTAAGGCGGTGCGACCTCGACGACGTCGGCGCCGATGAGGTTCGTGCCGCGCAGGCCGCGCAGGATCTCGAGCAGCTCACGCGACGTCAGACCGCCCGGCTCGGGGGTGCCGGTGCCCGGCGCGTGCGCGGGGTCGAGCACGTCGATGTCGAGCGAGACGTACAGCGGACGGTCGCCTACGCGCTCGCGCAGGAACCCGACGACCTCGTCGACGCCCATGCGCATGACGTCGTTGCTCGTCACGACACCGAAGCCGAAGCGCGCGTCGTCCTCGAGGTCCTGCGTGCCGTAGAGCGGGCCGCGCGTGCCGACGTGGCAGACGCCGGAGGAGTCGATGAGGCCCTCCTCGAACGCGCGGCGGAACGGCGTGCCGTGCGTGTACTCGGCGCCGAAGTAGGTGTCCCACGTGTCGAGGTGCGCGTCGAAGTGCAGCAGCGCGACGGGGCCGTGCTTCTTCGCGTGCGCGCGCAGCAGCGGCAGGGCGAGGGTGTGGTCGCCGCCGATCGTGATGAGCGAGGTGCCCTCGTCGACGAACTGACGTGCACCCTCCTCCGCTTCCTTCAGCGCCGACTCGATGTCGAAGGGGTTGAGCGCGATGTCACCGGCATCGGCAATCTGCATCTGCGCGAACGGCGACACGGACTGCGCCGGGTTGAACGGGCGCAGCAGACGCGAGCTCTCGCGCACGTGCGTCGCGCCGAAACGCGCACCGGGGCGGTAGGAGACGCCGGTGTCGAACGGCATGCCGACGACGGCGACGTCGGCCTTCGAGACGTCCTCGATGCGCGGCAGGCGCGCGAACGTGCCGAGGCCGGCGTACCGCGGCGTGAGGGCGGCATTGACGGGCCCGACGTTGCCGCCGGCCTCGATGCGGGGGTGATCCATCTCGTCCTCTTCCTCTTCCGACGAGGCGTGCGCACGCCCGGTGCGAGCACCCCGTCGAGCCGTCGAACGGCCACTCATCAGGTCACGATCAGATTAACGGACGTGTTTACCGATGCGAATCTCTCGTTTGTCACGAGTCGATCTCGTATATTCATACGGTTCACCGTGGACTCATGCCAGAGCCATGCCACCCGGATCCAAGGAGGCCCTCGTGGACCTC
>NZ_DCNR01000033.1:0-6641 GCF_002322065.1 Dermacoccus sp. UBA1591
CCCATCTGCGATTTTCGGTCACATGCAACGTGGGTTGGGTGGGGCGGTCAGGCGGGACGTGAAGCCACAGGTGATGGGGCGAGAAGTGCGCCAGGCGTTGGGCCCACGGGATCGAACGGTGCAGACGGCGGGTGCGATCTCGCCCAATCATGTGAGTTTCCAATCGATCTGGCGTCAACCGGGCAGGCGGACGGGTTCGTCGTCAGTGACGGCGCCTATGCTCGGAACGTGACTGCGAACCAGCCCGAACGGCCCGTCCTCGCCGTCGTCGGCCCCACGGGGCTCGTCGGCCAGGCGGTGATCGACGTCCTCGCGACGCGCGCGGACGCGTGGGACGACGTGCGTCTCTTCGGCTCCGACCGATCTGTCGGACGCAGGATGCTGTTCGGCGTCGACGAAATCGAGGTCGAACCCCTCGACAGTGAGAGCTTCGCCGGCGTCGACGTCGCCATCTTCGCGACGCCCGCAGACGTGTCGGCGAAGTGGGCGCCGTTCGCGACGGCGTCCGACTGCCTCGTCGTCGACACCTCCGCCGCGTTCCGTGATGACGACGACGTCCCACTCGTCGTGCCCGAGGTCAACGCGGCTGCGGCGTTCGAGCACCCCCGCGGCATCGTCGCGATGCCGTCGGGCCCCGCGATCGTCATGCTTCCCGTCCTCGCGACGCTGCACGAGCACTGGAGCCTCACGCACGTGACGGCGACGTCGATGCAGGCCGTCACCGGCGCGGGCAAGCGGGGCGCGGAGCGTCTCTATGAAGAGGTATCGGCGCTCACCGGCCACCCGCGCATCGGCCAGATGCCCGGTGACGTCCGCCGCTACGTCGCCGATCTGCCCGACGACTCACCGTTTCCGGCCCCGATCGTCAGCAACGTCGTGCCCTGGGTGGGTGAGCACGTCGGCGGCGGCTGGTCGAGCGAGGAGAACGACATCGCGCACGAACTGCGTGACGTGCTCGCGCTGCCGCAGCTGCGCGTCGCCGTCACGTGCGTGCAGGTGCCGATCGTCACGACGCACATGTCGACGCTGCACGTGAGCTTCGACAAGAAGGTCAAGCCCGACGACGCGCGCCGCGCCATCGTCGAGGGCGCGAACGGCGCGATCGTCATGCCCGACGAAAACGGCACCGACTGGCCGACGCCCGCCGACGCCGTTGGCACCGACCCCGTGTGGGTCGGGCGCGTGCGTCAGGTCGAGAGCAACCCGCACACGCTCGACTTCATCGTGTGCGGCGACAACATCCGCAAGGGCGCCGCGCTCAACGCCCTGCAGATCGCCGAGATGCTCGTCGGGGTCGGGCGCTACGCGCAAGCGTGAGGCCGGTCGCGTCGACGGCGTCGAGTTGCCGACCGAGCCGACGCATGAGCCACCAGCGCCGAATCCAGAAGACGGCATTGACGGTGAAGAAGGCGGCCGCGAGCCAGTCCCACCACGAACGACGGCCATCGACGACGTCCAAGCAGCGCATCAGGGCAAGGCCGGTGAAGGCCAACGCACCCATCGCTCGCGCCCAGGGCAACTGCGCGACGCGGGCGCGTTGGATGTCGCGGTCGTGCGGGTCGTCGAGCATACGGCCGGCGCCGGTGGCGGCGTCGATGCGGCGCTTCTCGGGCGCAGGCATCAGCTCCAGTTCGTTGAGGAGCTTCGATCTCTCCAGCTCGCCCAGCACGCGTCGCGTCATGCCGCGATTCTTGCAGTTCTTCGACGGCGCCGGTGGCCGCGTGAGGGGCGCCGCGCGAGGCCGGCTGGAAGTGGGGCGCCGATAGGCCCCCCGCGGGCGGTCTGCACCATCGATGCATAACGGTGAGTTAGGCGCCATAAAATAGGAGATTGTTGAATGGGGGCGTAATCTCGACTCTCGTGAAGACGCCCAACCGTGACCGTTTCGGGGTGCTGCGAGCCCGAAGCGTCCTCGTCGCGATCCTCAGCTTCGTCGCAGCCCTTCTCCTGGGTGGCCTGACGATGACCACCGCCGCCGCGCAGCAGGCCCCTGCCGTCACGAAGGCCGACGACAAGCTGCCCGACACGATCAAGGTCGGCACGGAGGGTGTCTACCCTCCGTTCAGCTTTCACAAGGGCGGTGACCTGACGGGCTACGACGTCGATTACTTCCGCGAGGTCGCCAAGCGTCTCGGCGTCAAGGTGCAGTTCGTCGAGACCCCATGGGATTCGATGTTCGCCGGCCTCAACTCCGGGCGCATCGATCTCATCGCCAACGAGGTCTCCGCCACGGACGAGCGTCGTGCTCAGTACGACCTGAGCACGCCGTACGTCACGACGACGGGTGTCGTCGTCACGAAGAAGAACGACAGCTCCGTCAAAGAGCTGAGCGACCTCAAGGGCAAGAAGTCGGCGCAGAACATCACGTCCGACTGGGCCGAGACGGCGAAGAAGGCCGGCGCAAGCATCGTCCCCGTCGAGGGCATGGACAAGGCCGCCGCCATGCTGCAGAACGGCCGGGTCGACGCATTCGTCAACGATGAGCTCGCCGTCAAGTACTACCTCGCGACGCACCCCGACTCGGGCCTCAAGATCGCCCTGACGACGAACGACAAGAGCGAGTCCGTGTTCGCGGCGCGCAAGAACACGCACCTCACTGACGCGGTGTCGAAGACGATCGCCCAGATGAACGACGACGGCACGTCGAAGAAGCTCTACGACAAGTACTTCACGACGAAGGCCACGGGCGAGTCGTCATGGAGCGTCATCAAGGGGAACATCGGGCCGATGCTGCTCGCGACGATCAAGGTGACGATCCCGCTCGCGGCGGTCTCGTTCGTCGTCGGGCTCGTGCTGGCCCTCGGTGTCGCGCTCGCCCGGTTGAGCTCGAACGCCGCGATCTCCTGGCTCGCGCGCGCGTTCGTCTCCATCTTCCGCGGCACACCGCTGCTCGTGCAGTTGTTCCTCATCTTCTTCGGCCTGCCGCAGCTCGGATTCAAGCTCAGCCCGTGGATCTCCGCGGCCGTGGCCCTGGCCCTCAACGTCGCTGCGTATGCCGCGGAGATCATCCGCTCGGCGATCCTGTCGGTGCCCAAGGGGCAGTGGGAGGCCGCCGAGACGATCGGAATGAACCGCTCGACGGCGCTCAAGCGGATCATCCTGCCGCAGGCCTCGCGCGTCGCCGTGCCGCCGCTGTCGAACACGCTCATCTCGCTCGTCAAGGACACGTCACTGGCAGCGACCATCGGTGTGAGCGAGATGTTCCACGAATCGCAGGTCGCGGCAGCGCCGTCGGGCAAGTTCATCGAGCTGTACGCGACGGCGGCGCTCATCTACTGGGTCATCTGCTTCGTGCTCAGCCTCGTGCAGACCCGCCTCGAAGACCGACTCGGAAGGCACATCGCACGATGACGACTCACGGTTCCACCCCTGTCTCCGGTTCGACGAGCGGCGGTTCGACGACCGACGGTGCATCGGCGGGCGCCCCGTCTGTGGGTGCTGCGTCGGCGGGAGCTGCGTCTGCAGGCGCCGGCCTGTCTGACGCCCGTGACGCCCTCGTCGACGTCCGTGGTTTGACGAAGTCGTTCGGCTCGCTCGAGGTGCTTCGCGGCGTCGACTTCACCGTGCCGTCGGGGTCGGTGACGGTGCTGCTCGGCCCGTCGGGTTCGGGCAAGACGACGGTGCTGCGTTCGCTCAATGCGCTCGACCTGCCTGACGCGGGCGTCGTCCGCATCGGGGACGCCGAGGTCGACTACGTCGACGTCCCGCTTGGGCGTGACGGTCGAGCCAAGGGTGACGCCGCCAAGCGTGTCGGTGCGCTGCGGGCGAAGACGGGGATGGTGTTCCAGCAGCACAACCTGTTTCCGCACAAGAGCGTGCTCGAGAACGTCACCGAAGGCCCAATCGTCGTGCAGGGCGTCGCGAAGGCCGACGCCGACGCGCGGGGGCATGAGCTTCTCGCGAAGGTGGGTCTCGACGACCAGGCCGACAAGTACCCCTACCAACTCTCGGGTGGGCAGCAGCAGCGCGTCGGCATCGCACGCGCTCTGGCCCTCGCGCCCGAGCTGCTGCTCTTCGATGAGCCGACGTCAGCGCTCGACCCCGAACTCGTCGGGGGAGTGCTGAGCGTCATGCGCGAACTCGCCGACGAGGGCCGCACGATGATCGTCGTCACCCACGAGATCGCGTTCGCGCGTGACGTCGCTGATCAGGTGCTGTTCATGGACGGCGGCGTCATCGTCGAACGCGGCGAGCCGTCACAGGTCATCGACCACCCGCGCGAGGCGCGCACCCAGGCGTTCTTGAAGCGCATCCTCGACCCGCTGAGCTGAGTCGTGATCGCGGACGCGCGATACTGATCAGGTGCTGATCAGCGAACGTCTGTGGATCATGAGCTTGGACGATCGAGGACTGCCGAGGGTCACCGGGGCACAGGTGTGCGTCACGGCCGGGTTGATGCTCGATCTGCGGTCCGCGGCCCTGATCGAGTGGCCGGGCGACCGGATCCGCCGAACCGTCAAGGCTGCGCCCGAGGGCCTGCTGGGATGGGCGGCGAGCCGTCTGGAGGAGGTGCGCGAGCCGACACAGGCGCGCTTCGTCATCGACGCGCTCTATCCGGGTGCGTGGGAACACGTCGGCATGAGCCTCGTGGACCAGGGGATGGCGAGGATGACGCGGCACGGGCTCCGCCGCAAGCCGCGATTCTCGTTCACGACGACGCCTCTACGGCGAGAGATCGTCGATGCGTCACGCGCGTTGCTTTTCGACGACGCCACCACGCACGATGACGACGCCGTCCTCGCGGTGCTGGGCGCGGCAGGAATCGGGGATGAACTGCTGTCCCGGTCGCCGTTCACGGACGAATCCGTGGCAGTCGCTTTCGCCGACCGCGAGCCCGGATCGTTGCAACGGCAGGTCGACGAGGCGATCTCCTTCGCCCTCGTGCCCTTCTACGCGAACGGCTATTACTCGACCGGTGCCAACGCGGGGTGACGTGCGAGCGGCCTTCCCGCTCGCCGGTCCGACGAGCTACGGCTGATTCGGCTGGTGAAGCCTGGGCCGTGAGCCCGCGAAGCACCCGGCAAGTGAGTGGCTCACGTGCGGTCCTGGAGGCGCAGAGCGCGCACGGCGTCCTCACCTCGGACGTCCCCGTGGGCGTAGGCATCATCGCCTTCAGTGATGTCGCGCATCGCGTCCTCGTCGGTGAGCGTTGCCAGGGTCTCGGTTTGGTCAACGTGCTCCGAGTGGTCGAGACGCGATGGCCTGTCATCAGGCGGCGGCTGATGTGCGACGAGAGTCAGGCATGCCACGAGGTAGTCATTCAGACTGAGCCCCGCGGCGTCGGCCTGATGTTCCAATGACCTCAACACGTCATCCGAGACGTCGTGGATCGTCAGGGTCGCCATGCCGCCAGGCTGGCAAGGCGCAGGTTTCTCAGGTCGCTACCCGCCGTGATCGCTAAGGCAGCCGCCGTCGTCTCGGAGGCTCTGGCGGATCGGCTCAGCGGAACGCCGACTGACCCGTCAGGGCATTGCCGAGGACGAGTTGGTGCACCTCGCTCGTGCCCTCGTACGTCATGACCGACTCGAGGTTTCCGGCGTGACGGATGGGGGAGTACTCCGTCGAGATGCCGTTGGCGCCGAGGATCGTGCGGCACTCGCGCGCGATGGCGATGGCCTCGCGGCAGTTGTTGAGCTTGCCGAGGCTGATCTGCTCGGGGCTCACGCCCGCGCCGTCCTTGAGGCGCCCCAGGTGCAGCGCGAGGAGCATGCCCTTGGAGACCTCGAGCGTCATGTCGGCGAGCTTGCCCTGCGTCAGCTGGTAGCCGCTGAGCGGCTTGCCGAACACCTGGCGGGACGCGGCGTAGTCCAGCGCCGTCTCGAGCGAATCGCGGGCGGCGCCCATCGCACCGAAGACGATGCCGAAGCGCGCCTCCGACAGGCACGACAACGGCCCCTTGAGCCCGCGCACCTCGGGGAAGACGGCATCAGCGGGCAGGCGCACGTCGGTGAGCGACAGCTCGGCCGTCACCGACGCACGCAGCGACATCTTCTTCGTGATCTCGCGCGCCTCGAAACCGGCGGTGTCCGTCGGCACGACGAAGCCGCGGATCTTGTCGTCGGTCTGCGCCCAGACGACGGCGACGTCGGCGATCGTGCCGTTCGTGATCCACATCTTCGTGCCGTTGAGCACCCAGTCGTCGCCGTCGCGCTTGGCGTGGGTGCGCATGCCGGCCGGGTCGGAACCGAAGTCGGGCTCGGTCAGGCCGAAGCATCCGACGGCGTCGCCCGCCGCCATCCGCGGCAGCCACTCGGTCTTCTGCTCCTCGCTGCCCCAGCGCCAGATCGCGAACATCGCGAGGCTGCCCTGCACGCTGACGAGCGAGCGGATGCCCGAATCGGCCGCCTCGAGCTCGTGACACGCCATGCCGTACGCGGTCGCGCTCGAGCCGGCGCACCCGTAGCCGTCGAGGTGCATGCCGAGCAGCCCGAGCTCGCCGAGCCCCTTCGCGAGCTCACGCGCCGGAACGCTCGCCTCGTCGTACCAGGTCGGCAGATTCGGACGCACGTGGTCGTCACAGAAGCGTCGGACGAGGGCCTGGACGTCGCGCTCGTCGTCGCTCAGGAGCCCGTCGATCGCGACCAGGCGGTTGAGTTCAGGGTTGCGGGAGAAATCACTCACCCCACCATCGTGCCTCACGC
>NZ_DCNR01000032.1:0-175 GCF_002322065.1 Dermacoccus sp. UBA1591
GGGTTCCGGCTCTCACGCGTTTTGTCTCGCAGCGGCGAGCGGCGCCAGCGGCGTCTCGGCTCTCAACGCGTGTCACCGCGACGCACGTAGCGCCGGGCATCCGACGTGATCGGCTCGGCTCTCGCCGAATTGGGGGGCGGAGAACAGATCGGAAACCTCCCCGATCGCTTCCGAT
>NZ_DCNR01000032.1:448-1615 GCF_002322065.1 Dermacoccus sp. UBA1591
GGTCTTGCCGGATGGTCAGGCGATGCGTGCGCCGCCGTCGACGTGGATGGTCTCGCCGGTTACGAACGACCCTTCGAGCAACCACAGGGCGGCACGTGCGATGTCGTCGTTCCGCCCCACTCGGCCGACCAGGGTCGCGCGCCCGGAGTCCTCGAGAAATTCGTGCTTCGCGTTGTCTCCCATCGCATCCCAGCTGCCGGAATCGATGATGCCGGGCGAGATCGCGTTGACCCTGATGGGAGCGAGCTCCTTTGCGAGATGCGTGACGGCGTAGGTGACCGCCCCGTTCGTGATGCCCATGACGGCGTATCCGGGCGACGGGTTCCACGCGGCGACGCCGGAGAACAGCAGAAGGCTGCCGTCGGGGCGAACCGTCTTGGCTGCATGCTTCGCCAGCAACATCGGACCGATCACCTTGGCCTCGAAGGCGGAGACGACATGATCGTGGTCGAGCTGCGAGACCGGCACGTTGTGATGCGCAGACGCGGTGGTGACGATGTGATCGAGTGGTCCGACCTCGTCCAGAGCGCGCACGATGCTGTCTTCGTCGGTGATGTCGATGCTGACAGCTCGCGCTCCGGGGATCCGCTCAGCGGCCTCGCGCGCTTTCACCAGGTCGCGAGCACCGATGACAGGTGTTGCGCCTGCTTCGTGGATGGCGTTCGCGATGGCGAACCCGATATCGCGCGCGCCGCCGATGATGAGGACGTTCTGGCTGGCCAGGGGCAGGGTGGCACTCATGGGGTTCTCCCTTGCGTTGCGGTAATGAGATGCGTTGTGCGGGGATCAGATGTGGCGACGCTCGCGCGCGTCCAGTCGCAGGGTGACAAAGGCAAGGGCCAACCCCGCTGCGGTCATCATAGCGCCGACGATGTTGGCCGAGGCGTACCCGAAACCGGCCCCGATGGCGGCGCCAGCGAGCCACGCAGACGGTCCGTTCGAGCCGACTGCTTCCATCGCACGAGGTGCCTGAACGCTTCCAGGGCCGGTCTGCCTCGACTTTGCGCAAGCGGGTGGCTCCGGGCCCGACTGTGCAATGTCCGAGGCGTGTCGTGTGCAAAGTACGGCGCATCTCGACATCGGTCAGCCGCATTCCTGGGCTATTGCAAAGGCCTGGTTCGAGTCAGTTGCCCAGGTTTGCCGGTGAACGTGTGAGTGGGGCCCCGC
>NZ_DCNR01000032.1:1800-6915 GCF_002322065.1 Dermacoccus sp. UBA1591
GTGCAAGACGATCAGTGCTTGATCATCCCGTGCGGGTCGATGATGTACTTCTCGTCCGAACCCTCGTTGAACTTCACGTATGCGTCAGGGGCCTCGTCGAGGCTGATGACCTTGGTGTTGAGCATGTCGCTCAGGTAGGGCATGCGGTCCCACAGGATGGCCATCATGAGTTCACGGTTGTAGTGCATGATCGGCGCCTGGCCCGCAGAGATGCGGGGCGACTTGATCCACACCTTGCCGAAGTCGAGCGGGAAGGTGCCTTCCTTGCCTTCCTGCGTCGGCGCGAGCGGGTCGGGCCCGTAGACACCGATGACGCCCGTGGCGCCGCCGGCTCGGGTTGCGTCCATGACCTGGTTGATCGCGGCCTGCGGCATGAGCTTGTCCGCGTCGGAGCCGATGCCGTGAGCTTCGGCTCCGACGTAGTCGACGGCGCTGTCGACCATCGGCTCACCGAGGATGGCCTCGATCTGGTCGGTCAGGGGCACGTCCTTGGACAGGTCGATGGTCTCGCAGCCGCTGCGCTTGACGAGGTCGAGTCGCTTCTGGTCGTAGTCGCCGACGATGATGCACGACGCACCGAGCAGGCGGGCCGCAGCAGCGCCGCAGCGTCCGACGGGGCCAGCGCCGGCGATGTACACGGTGGAGCCCGGCTTGGCGCCGGCTTCCATGAGACCGTGGAATGCGGTGGGGAGGATGTCCGACAGCAGCGCCAGGTCGCGGATCTTCTCCATGGCCTGGTCCTTGTCGGGGAAGCGCAGGAGCTGGAAGTCGGCGTAGGGCACGAACATGTACTCGGCCTGGCCGCCGTCCCAGTTACCCAGGTTGAAGCCGTAGGCGGCGCAGGAGGCGTCGGGGTTCGTCGTCTCGCACACCTCGGTGTGGCGGGCGCGGCAGTTGCGGCAGCGGCCGCAGGCGACGTTGAAGGGGACGGAGACGAGGTCGCCCTCGGACAGGAACTCGACGTCAGGGCCGACCTCGACGACCTGCCCAGTCATCTCGTGACCCATGAGCATGCCCTCGGGCACCGGGAACGAACCGCGGTAGATGTGCAGGTCGGACCCGCAGATGTTCGTTGCGACGATCTTGAGGATGACGCCGTGCGGGGCCTTCTGGCCGTTCGGCATCTCGAGCTTGGGGTAATCGACGGTGTCGACTCGCATGTCTTCGGTACCGTGGAACACCACGGCGCGGTTACCAGTTGCCATGTCTTTGACTCCTTCGACCGCCCCAGCTCGAAGCGGCCCGTCGAGGGGCCCGTGGATTACGGGTCTGCCTGTAGCTAACCAGAGTGCGGTTGTTTCTTCCAGCCCGATGCAACCGCGTCGGGGCATCCATGTCGCGAGTTGAATCGCCCCGGGTTCGGTAGAGGCTGTCATTCGGCGCAAGGGTCGACAGCATGGCAGCACCAGGGGCTGGCGAAGATTCGATTGAGCCGAGTCTGCTGACGGTGCCTACACCCGAACCGGGTTCCAGCACGCGACCGCCGTCGCTACCCAACTCGCGCATCGCGTCCCACATTGCCTCCACGATGCCGGCGTCGGTGTGATGCGCGTTGATCGTGGTGCGTCGCGCGGCCTCGAACTCCTCCTCGCTCAGCACCTGCCGTAGCTGGGCTACGCCGAGGACGAGTCATGACGCTCGCCGCGAGGGTGGTCGTGGCGCAAGGGCCGTCATCGATCGTCAGTTGACGCGGGTGGGCAGCTCCTGGCCCGCACGGTGGGCGTCGATGTTGGCAAGGACGACGTCGGCCATCGCGCGGCGCGTCTCGTGCGTCGCGCTCGCGACGTGCGGGGTGATGACGACCGTGTCGAGGTCGCATAGCTCCTGCGGGATGCTTGGCTCGTCGGCGAACACGTCGAGCGCGGCGCCCGCGATCGCGTCATGCTGCAACGCCTCGATGAGCGCCTCCTGGTCGACGACGCTGCCCCGCGCAATATTGACGATGTAGCCGTTTTCACCGAGGGCGGCGAGCACGTCGGCGTCGACGAGCGCCTTCGTCTGCGCGCCGCCAGGAGTCGCGACGACGAGGACGTCGGCCCATTCGGCCAGCGCCGCGGGGCTCTCCTCGTAGTCGTAGGCGACGTCCTTGCGCGAACGATTGTGGTACCTGATCTCGCAGCGGAACCCTTCGAATCGCGTCGCGATCGCCTGCCCGATGCGGCCGAGACCGAAGATGCCGACCTTCGCTCCGGTGACGCGCCGCTGCAGCGGGTACGGGCCGTCACTCTTCCAACGACCCTGTCGCGCATACCGATCCGAGGCGGAGATGGCGCGCATGACGTCGATCGTCAGGCCGATGGCGAGGTCGGCGACACAGTCGTCGAGGACGTCGGGGGTGTTCGTCACCGGGATGCCACGCGCGGTGGCCGCGTCGACGTCGGTGGCGTCGTACCCGACGCCGAAGTTGGCGATGAGTTCGAGGTTCGGCAACGCGTCGATGAGGCGCGCATCCGCTCCGACGCCCGCACTGCTGACAACGACGCGGATGTCAGCGGCGTGATCGTCGAGCATCGCGCGTCGGTCAGCGCCACCGCGTGGCCAGGTCAAGGCGCCGTCATCGACGAGCTGCTCGACGAGCGGCGGGTACAGCCCGCCGGCGCCCAGGATCAGTGTGTCGCTCATGCCCTCATCGTGGCATCCCGGTCACGCTCGAGCCGATGCGCCCCGCGACGCGCGCGGCACCACGGAGCGGGGCACCCAAGTCCTACGTGTCGGCCGCCAGCGTCTGGGAAACGACGATCAAGGTGCTCTCCGGCAAGCTGTCCGGGCCTGACGACATCACGACCCTCTGCGGGCGGCCGGGCTCTTCGAGTTGCCCGTTCTTCCTTGGCATGCCGATGAGGCGGCGCGCGTCAGCAGCGAACTGCCCCACCGCGACCCGTTCGACGCGATGCTCGTCACCCAGGCAGCCCTCGAAGACCTGACCCTGGTGACAGCCGACCGCCATCTTCTCGGCACCTCGCTCTGCCGCACCCTCGACGCCTCGCGCCGAAGACGACCAAGCGAGCTCCTGGCCGAGCCTGCGAGGTCAGCCCCCACCCCCACGCTGACGACGATCAAGCGAGCCCGCTGGGCGAGCGCTGAGGAGTCAGCGTCAAAGATCATCGAACTCCGGGTGACCGGGCAGCGCGCTCGCGCTGCCCGGTCACCCCGAGTTGCGCAGCGCTGTCGCCAGTCCGTTCATCGTGAGCAGGATGCCGCGTTTGAGTTGGGGGTCATCGTCGCCGGCGCGGTAGCGGCGCAGGAGTTCGACCTGCAGGTGGTTGAGGGGCTCGAGGTAGGGGAAGCGGTTGAAGACGGAACGTTTGAGAGCGGCGTTGTCCCACAGCAGGTCGTCGTGGCCGGTGATCTTCTCGTACATGGCGAGGGTGCGGGCGTGTTCGTCGCGGATCTTGTCGAACACGCGCGCTCGCAGGTCGGCGTCTTCGACGAGTTCGGCGTATTCGGCGGCGAGTCCGAGGTCGGATTTCGCCATGACCTGCGCCATGTTGGAGATGACGGAGCGGAAGAACGGCCAGCGTTCGACGTAGCCGCGCAGTTGCGCGAGGCGCGCGTCGTCGTCACCGATCCAGCGTTCGAGGGCGGTGCCCGTGCCATACCAGCCGGGCAGCATGACGCGGCACAGCGACCACGACATCACCCACGGGATGGCGCGCAGGTCGGCGATCGACGACGTCGGTTTGCGTGAGCTGGGGCGGGAGCCGATGTTGAGTTCGCCGATCTCGGCGACGGGCGTCGACGTCTTGAAGTAGTCGACGAATCCGTCGGTGCGGTGCACGAGGTCGCCGTACGCCTCGCGGGCGAGGGCGGCGATCTCGTCCATCGCGGCGTAGGCGTCGTCGACCTCGGACGGTTCGAGACCCTCGACGTCGAGCAGGGACGACTCGATCGTCGCGGAGACGAGTGCCTCGAGGTTGCGCGTGGCGAGCTTCGGTTCGGCGTACTTGGCGGCGATGATCTCGCCCTGTTCGGTGAGGCGCAGCGAGCCACGCACGGCGCCCGGCGGTTGCGCGAGGATCGCGTCGTAGCTCGGGCCACCACCACGTCCGACGGTGCCGCCGCGGCCGTGGAACAGCCGCAGTCGGATGCCGGCTTCTTCGGCCACCTCGACGAGGTCGAGTTCCGCGCGGTACAGCGCCCAGTTGGCGGCCATGTAGCCGCCGTCCTTGTTCGAGTCGCTGTAGCCGAGCATGACCTCCTGCAGCCCTCCGCCCTTGCGTGCAGGTGCACCCGGGTGCATCTGCACGCAGTGGGTGTCGGCGGGCGGCGCCTTCGAATCGACGAGGGCGCGGTAGGCGGGGACGGCGAGCGCCGCGCGCAGCGTCGTCGCGGAGACCTGCAGATCCTCGATCGTCTCGAACAGGGGCACGATGTTGACGCTGCAGCGCGGACCGTCTGGCGTCACCGTCAGCAGCCCGGCCTCCTTGAGCAGGACGGCCGTCTCGAGCATGTCGGACACGCTCGTGCACATCGAGATGACGTGGTTCGGCACGGCCTTCTCACCGAACGTCCTGACGGCGTGTGCGGCGGCCGCGGTGATCGCGAGTTCCTTCGTCGTCGTCTCGCTGAACGTCGCATTCGGCCCGGCGAGGGGACGGTTGTTCGCGAGCTCCGCGGTGAGCAGCTCGACGCGGGCGTCCTCGTCGAGCGCGGCGTAGTCGTCGCAGACGCCGGCCCAGGCGAACAGCTCCGCGATGGTCGCCTCGTGCGTCTCGGAGTTCTGGCGCAGGTCGAGGCCGTAGAGGTGAAAACCGAACGTGCGCACCGCTTCTCGCAGCGTGGCGAGTCGGTCGTCGGCGATCAGGTCGTCACTGGTGCTGCGCAGCGAGGCGTCGATGACGTCGAGGTCGGCGAGGAACTCCTCGGGCGTCGCATAGGCGACGTACGGGTCGTCAGCCTCACCGCCCTGCCCCGCGCCGACGGCGCCGGCTGGCCCAGCCGCGCCCGCCGCGCCCGCCGCGCCGGGATCGCCCGCATCAGCCCCCACGACGACCCCATGCGTCTCCATGAGTCGGTCGTGCACGTACGACAACGCCTGACGGTAGGGCTCGTCGTCGCGCGCGTCACCGGCGTCAGCCGCGTGCTGCGCGAGGGCCAGCAACTCGTCCGTGACGG
>NZ_DCNR01000011.1:0-5337 GCF_002322065.1 Dermacoccus sp. UBA1591
CGGGCGCCCGATGGCGGGTAACTCACACGGAGGCAGGTTGCTACTCGCCATCGCGTGAGTTACCCGCCATCCTGCTCGGCGCTCGCTGATTCGTCATCGCCTCGGCTCGTCGCCGAGTTGCCTCCCGGAAGATGGTTGGCCGGCAGGGGGCCTCGGTCGAAGTCCGATGTGAGCCACCTCTCGAGTGATTCGTCGGGGAAGGTTGGCGGTGACCGGCCGGTGACGGCGGGGTCTGCCGCGGCGGAGGTGATCCGGTCGAGGCGGAAAACGCGCCAGTCGCGACGGTGCAGGTCATGGCGGAGGAGGTACCAGCGGCCCTCGCGGATGAAGCAGATGAGCGGATGCACCTGTCGATCGCAGACACGGCCGTCGCCGTCGGAATGGCGAAGTGCACGATGCCACGTTGGGCGGCTGTGTCAACGAGCAGACCGTGCAGGCGCGCGTCGACAGGCTCGAGCCCACTCGTCAGCACGTTGGTCGCCGTCGCGGTCGCGACGGCTCGTCGACGCAGCGACCCCGGCAGCAGGCGTTCGAGCTTGGCGCGCACGACTGTGGCGTCCGTCGCCCCGGCGGTGTCTCCTTCGAGACCTGCCCCCTCGAGCACGAGCAGGGCCGTGACGAGGGTGGACACCTCGTCGGCGTCGAGTACGAGGGGCGGGATCGTGACGCCCGAGTCCAGGCGGTAGCCGCCGCCGGGACCGGGCGTGACCGCACGCTGTAACCGAGGCTGCACAAGCTAGCGACACCGCGTCGGAGGGATCGCGGCCCCGTGGCAAGACGCATGGCGAGATCAGCCACGGAGCACCATCGGCCCGTCTGGAGCAGACCCAACGATTCGAGGGTACGCGACGAAGGACTCGTGACGGGCTTGTGGGACATGCGTTCATTGTCGTGCGAGATGAGGACCGGAATCGTCTGCATCTGGTCCTAGCGTCATTCCACGAGGGCGCGGGCACACCGCCGCTCAGGAAAGGGTGATCGATGCGCATCGCCATCACGACACCCAATGGAAACGTGGGTCGCCACCTGATTCGTATGCTCGTCCGAGTCGGGGTACGGCCCGTGCTCTTGGCACGGCATCCCGCGCAGATCGCGCGGGAACTGCGCCCCCTCGTCGACATCGTCGAGGCGGATTCGCTGGACCGCGACGAGGTCGTCGCCGCGACTCGCGGGATTGATGCCGTGTACTGGGTGAATCCGAGCCCGATGACCGCTGATCCGCTCGCTGAGCATGCTCGGGCGAGCGAGGCAATCGTGGGTGCCGTCCGCGCGAACGGCATCAGGCGCGTCGTGTTCCACAGCAGCGTGGGGGCAGAGAAGCGCCACTGTGTGGGAGGGATCGACGGCCTTGCCGCGACGGAGTTGTCGCTCGACGCGCTCGACGTCGACGTCACGCACCTGCGGTGCGGTTATTTCTTCTCCAACCTCACCCGGCACCTGGCGGCGATCCGCCAGGGCGAAATCGACACGGTGCTCCGGGTTGATCACGCATTCAGCTGGGTGGCGCCGCGTGACGTCGCCGAGATGGCGGCACTCTGCCTCCTTGACGAGGGGTGGCAGGCGCGTCATGTCCGAGCGGTTCACGGGTCGCGGGATCTCTCGTGGCGCGACGTCACGCGCATTCTCTTCGACCACGTGGGAAATGCGGTGGCGGCGCGCCAGATCAGCGATGCGGCGTGATGTCCCGCTACCTGGGGCCGGGCTCGCCCGTGGTCTCGCGCAGGCGTTACTGGGGATGAGCACCGGAATCCGCGATGATTTCCGTCCCGAGCAGGGGCGGACCCCCGCCACCACGACGCCGACGCAGCTCGCGGGCTGGGTGTACGACGAGCTGCTGCCGATCATGGGTGCGTGACGATCGGGTTGGGCAGTCGCGTTTGAGGATCAGCGTTGGAAGCGCCGCCGGCGCCCGCGCGGGCGCGGTCAGTGAGAGCCGGCTCAATGGATCTTTCATGTGACGGAGCCTACCCCTATTCGAACATGTGTGCGATAATTGGGTCATGGAAACGCTAGAGATGACGGACGCGGCGAACATCGTCGCGCGTCTCTCTGAGCTGCCCGGTGAGGCTGTCCTGGCCGTTTGGGGCGAGCTGACGACGCGGGTCGCAGAGGAGGTTCTCACCGATCCGGCATCGCTCGTTCCGCTCACCGATGGAGGCGCGAGCCTGGACGGTCGGTTGGACGCCCTGATGAGTCACCGTCGCCACCTTGAACGCGCTGCGGCGCTCACACAACGTGTTGCACGCAGCGCCGAAGCGGTCACGCACATGCTGGCCTCCGAACACCATGACAGTGTGCGTCGCCACGACGTCCTCAGCGGCGAGGCGATGGGTGAGGGCGCGTCCGACGATTCTCGGGCCTACGACGTCGAGGCCGGCGAGTTCGCGGCCTCAGCGCTCGGCGGCGCACTCGGGCTGACGGCGCCCGCCGCCCGGGCGATGGCGGCGGGGGCTTCGACGCTGCGTGCGCGCCATCCCGGCCTGCTGGCGGCCTCGGCACGCGGAGACGGCTCCGTGCGGGTGGCGGCGATGCTGGCGGGGGAGCTCGCGCACCTCGAGGCGGACGCTGCGCGCTCCGTGGCACAGATGCTCATCGACAGCGGAGATCATCGACGCGCTCACCAGGCGGCGCGGCAGGCGTGCCGCAAGACCCTGCGTCGGCTCGGTCTCACTCGCCCTGCCGACGAGGTCGAGGTGGAGTCGACGCGCGGGGTGTGGTTCGAGCCGCACCTCGAGTTCGAGTCGCTGTGCACGATGACAGCCGTTCTCGACGCCTACGACGCCACGGCCATCCAGGCCGTGATGGAGGAACGTGCGCGGCGCCTGCAGGAGAACTCTGCCCCCGGCGCTCGGCTTTTCGTCGGCGCAGCGCGGGCTGACGCGCTCACCGACCTCATCCTCGAGAACTGCACCGTGACGGCCACGCTGAACCTGCAGGTGCCGATCATCGCGCGACCTCCCGACCCGTCGAGATCCGCCGTCGCGGGGCTCCTCGACCCGCCGAGATCCACGGGCGTCCCGGACGCGGAGGACGTGTCCGACCTGCTTGACGCGAGGGTCCCTCGGCCCGCCATTGGAGTGCCGCCGGGTCATTCCCCGGCGTCGCCCGCAACGTCGTCGATGGTCCTGGGTGCCTGTGGCGTGCGCGGCGTCGGTGTTCTTTCTGCTGGCGTCGTCGCCCGCCTCGCCGCTACGGCTGGTGTGGGATTCACGGCGACGCTCGCGTCGCACCACGGGTGTGGTCGCATCACGACGCTGGCCACCACGACGGCTGCTCACCGCCCAAGTGTCGGCATCGCCAAGCTCGTGCGGGAGCGCGACGGCGTGTGCCGCTTCCCGTTCTGCGAAACGGCCGCCTCGCGGTGCGACCTCGACCACGTCATGCCGTTCGACCAGGGCGGGCCGACGAGCGCGACCAACCTGCAGGCGCTGTGTCGTCACCATCACCGCGCCAAGACCCACGGGGGCTTCCGCGTGAGGATGACGCCCGACGGCGTCTGCACGTGGCTGTCGCCCTCCGGTGCCCGCTGGGTCACCGAACCCGGCGGCATCACACACGCCGACGCCGTTCGCGCCGCCTGACGGCCCTCGCGGCCCTGCGGCCCCGGCTGCCTGCCGAACCCTGATCTCACGTGCTCCGCGCTCTCGGTGCGCCGCCGCTCAATCCTGGTCTGGCGAGGTCTGTGCCCGCTACCTACTGCTCGAACCTGGTCTGACGGCGCAGTCATTCCCCGGCCACAACCCGCGGCCCATTTCATGTCCCGGGCGCGTTCACTTTCCCGGGCGCAGCATCATCGACACGGCGGCACCACGCACGCCGGCGCCACACCTGTTCGCGCGGCCTGACGACCCGGTGACGCCCGCCTCCACCTCGCCAGTCGTGTCGGCGACACCGCGTCCGAACCCTCGCTCGGATGCCTGGGTGAGATCACGCTGAGGGAGAACTCCACCCGTTCATGCGACGTCAGCGTGGGATAAGGCCGCGCTGGATCCCCGCCGTCATCCGCCGTGCGCGGGTGCGGGGTCAGGCGCAGCTGCGTCCCCGTCGCGATCCGCGATGCGCGGGAGCGTGAGGTCAGGCGGCGTTGGGGCCCGCAGTGATCCGCGAGGTGCCAGCGCGAGACACCGCGACGGGTTGTCAGGGCCACTTGGCACAATGGCCCCCATGTCTTCGCCCGAGCCTTCATCGCCGCTCAGCCCTGACGTCGCGCAGCGCCTCAAGCGCGACGACGCGGGTCTCGTCGCCGCGATCATCCAGGACGACACGAACGGTGACGTGCTCATGCTCGGCTGGATGGACGACGAGGCGCTGCGCCGCACGCTGAGCGAGGGGCGCGTGACGTTCTGGTCGCGCAGCCGCGGCGAGTACTGGCGCAAGGGCGACACGTCGGGTCACGCGCAGTACGTGCGCAGCGTCGCTCTCGACTGCGACGGCGACGCGTTGCTCGTCCGCGTCGACCAGGTCGGCGCCGCATGCCACACCGGCGAACGCAGCTGCTTCTTCACCGACCTCGACGCCGCCGTCTGCAGTGATGGCGCGATCGCGTCCACCGGAACCGACGCTGACGCAGCTACCACGGCGCCCACCGGAACCGACGCTGCGGACGCAGCCACGACAACGTCAACCCCAACCGTCGCCGCAGACGTACCCGCCACCATGCCCACCCCCAGGAGCAACGCATGACTGCCGCAGCCGAGCCGGAGACGAGCCTCGCCGCCGACCTCACCTGGGGCGCGACGTGGCCGAGCGTCGAGTTGTTCGAGCACCTCGCGGGTGGGCGTCGCGTCATCCCCGTCGTGCGCAAGCTGCTCGCCGACGCGGAGACACCCATCGGCATCTACCGCAAGCTGGCGCGCGACGAGCCGGGCACGTTCCTGCTGGAATCGGCGGAGCACGGCGGCGTGTGGTCGCGCTACTCGTTCATCGGCGCCGCGAGCCGCGCGACGCTCACCGAGCGTGACGGCGACGTCGTCTGGCTCGGCGACGTGCCGACGGGGCTGCCGACGACAGGCCTGGCGGTCGATGCCCTACGCGCGTCCCTGCAGGCACTTCACACCGAACGCATCGCCGGCCTGCCGCCGCTGACGAGCGGTTTCGTCGGCGCGATCGGCTACGACGCGGTGCGTCGCTGGGAGAAGATCGGCAACCACGCCGACGACGTCCTCGCGATCCCCGAAGTCACGATGTTGCTCGCCACGGATCTCGCCGTCATGGACCATCAGGACGGCTCGCTCCTGCTCGTCGCCAATGCCGTCAACTTCGACGGCCTCGAACCCGGCGCGCGCGCCGCGTACGACGACGCCGTCGCCCGCCTCGACGCGATGCAGACCCGCCTCG
>NZ_DCNR01000028.1:0-3751 GCF_002322065.1 Dermacoccus sp. UBA1591
GGGCTGATTCAAGGGCTGGGCGAGGCCACTGACGCGCCGCCCCCGGCGCGTCCATCCTGGTGGGCAACGTGTGGCGGGCTGAGGAACCGATGGGCGTTCCCTGACTCGCTGGGCGTTGCCCATCGGCGCGTCGCCACCCTGAGACCACGGTGCTCGGCGCACCGACGACCCCCGCGCCGGCGGTGCGTTCTTGCCCCAGGGCAGCGATGCTCGCCGTCCTGGTCCATCGACGCACCGAACGCCGACCGCCCTAGGCGATCAGGCTCGCGCGAACTCCAACTCGACGACGCGGTCGAGCGCATCGAAGGCGACGGGGTGGTGGCTCACCATGACAACGGTGCGCCCGCCACTGGCTTCGAGCAGGTCGCGGATGACGGCGTCGGCGGTCGGGCCGTCGAGGTGAGCGACGGGTTCGTCGAGCGCGATCACGGGGCGTTCGCTCAGCAGCGCACGGGCGATGCCGAGGCGGGCGCGTTCGCCGCCGGAGAGGGAGCGCTCGGTGGCCGTGCCGGCCGTCGCGGCGCCGTCACGGCCGGCGCCGACGAGGTACTCGCCGAGATGGGTGTCGAGGCCGTCGGTGAGCTCGTCGAGCCACCCACCGAGGCCGGCGCGACGCAGTGCCGCGCGCACCTCGTCGTCACTCGCATCCGGCTGCGCGAGAAGCAGATTGGCGCCAAGCGTCCCGGCGAACAGGTGCGGGTCGTCGTCGACGAACGCGATGCGCGAGCGCACGGCGTCGGCGTCGAGATCACGCACGTCGACGCCGTCCCAGCGGCAGATGCCGTCGCTGGGGTCGAGGTGGCGGGCGAGGACCGCGAGCAGCGTCGACTTGCCGCACCCGTTCGGGCCGGTGATGGCGAGATGCTCGCCCGGCGCGATCGTCAGCGTGTGCGGGCCGGTGTCGGTGCGCGCGCCCGTCCACGACGCGGTGACGTCGTCGAGTTCGATCGTCGGCGCGCCGTCGGCGACGCCGTGCGTGCCGCGGGCGGCGACGGCGGGTTCCTGTGTCAGCAGCGCCTGCAGACGGTCCCGGGCCGCGGCCGAGCGCGCGAACGAACCGACCGCGTCCGGGATGAGCCCGACGACGTCGCCGAGCGCCAGCGGCGTCAGCAGCAGCAGCGCGGCGAACGGCCCGTCGATGGCGCCCGACCTGACCTCGCCGTCCAGCGTCCACGCCATGAGCAGGGTGGCGGCGCCCGTCGCGAGGAGCGTGAGCGCAACACCTGCGGCACGGCCGCGTGCCTGCGCCGTCGCGGCCTTCTCGACGTTCTTCTGCGCGTGCGCGAGCCACGCCATCGGAGCGTCCGTCGCGCCGATCGCCGCGAGTTCGGTGGCGCCGGAGCTCACGAGGTGCGCGACGCGATCGACCTGGCCGCGCGCCTTGAGGGACGCCGCCTGCCCGTGCCGCTCGAGGGCGAGATCCAGCCACCCGACGAGCGCCGCGACGACGATGAACCCGAGCATGACGAACCCGGCCGGCGGATGGATGAGGAACGTCGCGACGAGCGCCACCGCGGCAGCACCGACCGTCGTGATGAGGGGGACGATGACGCGCACCTGGATGTCGACCTCGTCGTCGAGATCGCGCACGACACCGGAGAGCAGATCGGCGCGTCGACGAGTGCCCAACCGGGCGGGCGTGAGCGGCAGCAGCTGACGGTAGGCCGCCGTGCGCCGCTCGGTGAGGTCGGCCAGCGCCGCGTTGTGAGAGACGAGCCGCTCGACGTACCGGAAGAAGGGGCGTCCGATGCCGAACGTGCGCACCGCGACGATCGCCGTCAGCAGCGTGAGGACGATGGGGCGCTGGCTCGCGCGCACGATGAGCCAGCCGGATGTCGCCGTCAGCGCCACGCCGCAGGCGAACGCGAGAGCGCCGATGAGGCCCGCGATGATGACGCCGCGCACCGGCACGAGCAGCGGGCGGCGCCGATCCGGGCGCGATCCGCCCTCGCGCGCGATGCCGCCTCGCGCGTCGTCGGCGGGTGCCACATCGTCGGGCGTCACATCGGCATGTGTCACGCCCTGGCGTGACGCAGTGTTCGAATCGGCTTGTGAGGCAACGCTGCTCATGCCTTCACCTCCTGGTCGTAACGCTGGGGTGAGCGGGCGGAGACGCGCCACTGATGGTCGGCTGCGGCGGCAAGGGCGTCGTCATGGGTGACGACGACGACCGGCTTGCGCTTGCTCAGCGCGACGATGGCCGAGCGGATGTCGGCGGCGCTCGCCGGGTCGAGGTGTGCGGTCGGTTCGTCGAGCAGCACCATGGCCGCGTCGGAGAGCCAGGCGCGCGTCAGCACGAGACGCGCGCGTTGCCCGGCGGACAAGCCGAAACCGTTGTCGCCCAGCGATGTTCGCACCCCGTCGGGCAGCGACAGGACGACGTCGTCGAACCCCGTGGCCGCCATCGCGGTGCGCATCTCGTCGACGCTCGCGTCGTTGCCGAGCTCGAGGTTGGCACGCACCGACATCGGCGCGATGAACGCACGTTGGCTGACGAGGTGCGTGCTGGGCACCTCGAGGCGCCCCGAATCGGGCTTGCGCGCGCCGGCGAGGATCTCGAGCAGCGTCGACTTGCCGGAGCCGCTCGGGCCGGTGAGGGCCGTGAGGCCGTCGCGGACGACTCCCGTCGTGTGCGTGATCGCGGGCGCGCTCTGGCCCGGGTAGGTGTAGGTGACGCCGCTCATCATGGCGCGCGCGAGGCCGCTCGACGTCTCGGGTGCGGGGGCGTGCCAGGGGCGTTCACGCTCGTCGGCGAGCAGCGAGTCGATGGCCTCGACGCCGTCGGCCGCCGCGTGGAACTCCTGTCCGACGCGACGGATCGGCCAGTAGGCCTCCGGGGCGATGAGGATCGCCATGAGGCCGGTCAGCAGGGAGACGTGGCCGTTCGCGAGGCGCAGGCCGACGGCGACGGCGACCATCGCGACGGAGATCGTCGCGAGCAGGTCGAGGGCTGCGGAGGAGAGGAATGCGATGCGGAGCGTCCGCATCGTCGCGCTGCGGTGGCGATCACCGACCTTGCGCACCTGCTCGACCTGATGGCTGCCGCGCCCGTACGCGACGAGCGTCGGCAACCCGGCAACGACGTCGGCGAAGTGACCGGCGAGCATCGTCGTTTCGACCCAGCGTTCCGCCGTGGCGCGCTGCGTGTACTTGCCGATGAGCGCGGCGAACAGCGGCAGCAACGGCAGGGTGACGATGACGATGAGCGCGCTGCGCCAGTCGACCCACAGCATCGCGATGACGGCGAGCACCGGCACGACGCCCGCGGTGACGAGCGCCGGCAGATAGCGCGCGACGTACGGCTCAACGGCGGCGGCACCCTTCGTCGCCATCGTCAGCATCGCGCTCGGTGCGGGGCGTTCGTCCGCCGTCTGCGTCATCCAGCGGCGCATCGCGGCCTCGCGCAGCGCGCCGGAGACGCGTGCACCCGCGTGGGCTGCCGCGAGTTCGGTTGCGCCGGAGAGCATTCCGCGGGCTGCGAACAGCGCCAGCACCCACAGGCCCGGCGTCAGCAGCGCGTGCCCCTCGACGACGGCGACGACGAGGTGCGCCACCGCCACGGCCTGTGCGATCGCCACGATGCCGCCGAGGCCGCCCAGCAGGGCCAGCACGGCGACCGGGAGGCGGGTGGCGGGCGCGGCGCGCAGCAGGTGGGGGTCGAACGGACGCATGGCCTCATTCTCGCAGCCGACGGTGACAGCCCTCGCAGCGGGCGAAACGGGATGTTTGAGGGCTCTTCACAGATGAGGGT
>NZ_DCNR01000034.1:0-3872 GCF_002322065.1 Dermacoccus sp. UBA1591
CGGGGTCGGCGACGTCGGCCTTGTTGATGACGATGATCTCCTTGACGTCGCTCGCATCGACGTCGGCGAGCACCTCGCGCACCGCGGAGATCTGAGATTCGGGGTCGGGGTGCGAACCGTCGACGACGTGCAGGAGCAGGTCGGCGTCCGCGACCTCCTCGAGCGTCGAACGGAACGCCTCGACGAGCTGGTGCGGCAGGTCGCGCACGAACCCGACGGTGTCGGCGAGGGTGTAGGCGCGCCTGTCAGCCGTCTCGGCGCGACGCACCGTCGGATCGAGCGTCGCGAACAGCTGGTTCTGCACGAGCACGCCCGCGTTGGTGAGGCGGTTGAGGATCGAGCTCTTGCCGGCGTTCGTGTACCCCGCGATGGCGACGCTCGGCACGTTGTTGTGACGTCGGCCGCTGCGCTTGGTGTCGCGCGTCGTCTTCATCTCAGCGATCTCGCGGCGCAGCTTCGCCATGCGCGTGTTGATGCGACGACGGTCGAGTTCGATCTTCGTCTCACCCGGACCGCGCGAACCCATGCCCTGACCGCCCGCGGCCTGGCCGCCGGCCTGACGCGACATCGACTCACCCCAACCGCGAAGACGCGGCAGCAGGTACTGCATCTGGGCGAGCTCGACCTGGGCCTTGCCCTCCTTGCTCTTCGCGTGCTGGGCGAAGATGTCGAGGATGAGCGCGGTGCGGTCGATGACCTTGACCTTGACGACGTCCTCGAGCGCGCGTCGCTGGCTGGGCGCCAGCTCGCCGTCGGCGATGACGGTGTCGGCGCCCTCGGCGATGACGATCTCCTTGAGTTCCTCGGCCTTGCCCTTGCCGAGCCACGTGCCGGGGTCGGGTCGCAGCCGGCGCTGCACGACGCCGGCAAGCACCTCGGAACCGGCCGTCTCGGCGAGCGCGGCGAGCTCGCGCAGCGAGTTCTCCGCGTCCTCGGCGCTGCCATCGCTCCAGACGCCCGCGAGGACGACCTTCTCCAGGCGCAGCTGGCGATACTCGACCTCGGAGACGTCCTCGAGCTCGGTCGACAGACCGTGGACACGTCGCAGCGCCGCGCGTTCTTCGCGCTCGAACTGGTCGCCGTCATAGGCGTCGACGACGAAGCCGCGCTCGTCGTAGGTGGGGGTCGCGTCGTCACTGTCGGCGAGAGCCTGGGCTCGGCGGGACAGGAAGTCGGCGGGGTTGCGCTCGTTCAGGGCTGGATCCTCACGTCGAAGGTCGTCGTTCGTTGCGGTGCGGTTCATCGTCTCGCAAGCGAGAGCCGCACCAGCATCGTCGCAGGAGAGAACGTCCGAGGCCACCGATTTAGTCCCGTCGTGCATGGAGGCAGCGGCCGGTCGTCGGGGCTGATCGCCTCGGGTGGCTGCCTGGTTGCGGCTTCCGGATGCCCCACGGACACGCCGTAGGCTGGGCCCTGATGAACGACCACTACTTCAGCGCCGAGCCCGCCTCCGCCGACGAGCGTCGCACCCTCACGCTCCGCCTCGCCGACCGCGCGGTCTCGATGACGACAGCACCCGGCGTCTTCTGCCCCGATCGCCTCGACGCCGGTACCGCCGTCCTGCTCAACCACGCTCCGACGCCGCCGCCGAGCGGGACGTTCCTCGACGTCGGTTGCGGGTGGGGCCCGATCACGACGACGCTCGCGCTGCGCTCCCCGTCAGCGCAGGTCTGGGGCGTCGACGTCAACCGTCGTGCGCTCGACCTGTGTGCCGACAACGTTGCGGCGCAGGGGTGTTCGAACGTCGCCGTCGCGCAGCCGTCGCAGGTGCCGGACCACGTCCGGTTCGACCTCATCTGGTCGAACCCGCCGATCCGGGTCGGCAAGAAGGTGCTGCACGAGCTGTTGCTGACATGGCTGCCGCGCCTCGTCGTAGGCGGGCACGCCTATCTCGTCATGCAGCGCAACCTCGGCTCGGACTCGCTGCAGAAGTGGCTCGCCGAGCAGCTCGGCTCGTCGTATGCGATCGAGCGGCTGACGAGCGTCAAGGGATTCCGCATCCTCGCGATCGAACGCCTCGACGACGGCGGGCCGCTGCCGCTGCCGGCGTCCGACGACGTCAGCCGCAGCAGCGACGCCTGACGCGAGCGGTCACAGAGGCAGCCTCACAGCTGCGACAGGTCGATCTCGCCGTCGGCGACGAGCACGGCGGGGCCGGACAGCGCGACCTCGGTGCCCTTGATGTGCACGCCGAGCGTGCCCCCGAGCACGTCGACGCGCCAGTCGACCTGATCGGCCGGCTGGCCGCCCCACCACCACGTCGCGAGCGCCGCGGCAGCCGCGCCGGTGCCGCATGAGCGGGTCTCCCCCGAGCCGCGCTCGTGGACGCGCATGCCGATGTGCGCGTGCTCGATGGCGTGGACGAACTCGACGTTCGAGCCCTGCTCGGGGTGCGGGTCGATGTGCGGAGCGTCGCTCAGGTCCAGGGCCGACAGGTGCACCGACGGCGGCAGCGCAACGACGGTGTGCGGGTTGCCGAGGTCGAGGCTCAGGGCGGGCAGCGGGTCCGGTGACCCGTGAACCTGGACGACCGAGTCCATCCCCCGCCGCTCGGCCTCCTCTGCGCGGGCGAGGCGCCACTGGCCGAGGTCGACGGCCCAGCCGTGCGGCACGGCCACCATCTCCTTGAGCCCGGCACGCGTCGCGATCACGAACGGCGCCCCCTCGTCACCGCTCACGAGACCGCGGGAACGCAGGTACTCGGCGAAGACGCGCGTGCCGTTGCCGCACATCTCGGCCAGCGAGCCGTCAGCGTTGCGGTAGTCCATGAACCACGTCGCCTGCGGCGCGAGGTGGGCGACCTCGGGCACGTTCGCCGTGCGCACGACACGGATGACGCCGTCGGCGCCGATGCCGGCGTGGCGGTGGCACAGGTAGGCGACCTGCTCGGGCGTCAGGTCGAGCTCGCCGGATTCGTCGGGAACGAGGACGAAGTCGTTCTGCGTGCCGTGGCCCTTGGTGAAGTGGATGCGCGTCACGCGCTCATCGTGTCACACCGCGTCGGCGTCAGGTTTCGCCACCGCGCCGTGCCGCTCCGGCGCGTAGGCGACGATCTCCGCGAGCGCACGATCGAGCAGATCGGGAGCGTCGAACGGCAGCCACACCGGCCGCGGATCGGGCCGGAACCAGGCGCGCTGACGGCGCGCGAACTGGCGCGTCGCGATGGCCGTCTCGGCCTTCGCTGCGGCCTCGTCGAGGTCGCCGTCGAGCTGGCGCAGCGCCTGGCTGTAACCGATCGCGCGGCTCGCCGTGCGGCCCTGACGCAGGCCGCGGGCGTCGAGGGCGCGCACCTCGTCGAGCATTCCGGCGGCCCACATGAGGTCGACGCGGCGTTCGATGCGGGCAACGAGGACGTCTGGGTCGGCCTGCAGGCCGAGGACGATCGTCGGGCGCAGGAAGGTCTTGGTCGGCGCGCTCGCGCTGAACGGGCGCCCGGTGATCTCGATGACCTCGAGGGCCCGCACGACCCGCCGCACGTTGCTTGCGAGGATGTCGCGTGCTGCCTGCGGATCCTTCGCGGCCAGCTCGCGATGCAGGGCGCCGGAACCCTCGGCCACCGCGCGTTGTTCGAAGTGGGCGCGCACCAGCGGATCCGTCGGCGGGATGTCGAGGACGTCGAGCGCGGCGCGCACGTACAGGCCCGAACCGCCGACGACGATGGGGCGCCGGCCGCGCGCGAGGATGGCGGCGATGTCGGCGCGCGCCCCCTCCTGGAAGCGAGCGATCGTCGCCTCGTCGAGGATGTCGAGCGTGTCGATCTGGTGATGCGGGATGCCCCGACGCTCGTGCGGCGCGAGCTTGGCCGTCCCGACGTCCATGCCGCGGTAGAACTGGGAGGCGTCGGCGTTGACGATCTCGCCGCCGAGACGCTC
>NZ_DCNR01000034.1:4125-4269 GCF_002322065.1 Dermacoccus sp. UBA1591
GTGCCGTTCACGGCATCCATTGTGGCGGATGCGCCGGTCATGAGGCGCCCGGCGTGGCCGCGGCCTGCCTCCGTCGCGTGACGGCGACCAGCCACGCCGCGATGAGCGCCGCCAGAACGACGAGCGCGCCGACGAAGAGGCTCG
>NZ_DCNR01000034.1:4584-22196 GCF_002322065.1 Dermacoccus sp. UBA1591
GCGGCGAAGAACGCGCCCGTGAACACGAGCATGCCGACGAGCACGCCGGGCAACCAGTCGACCCACGCGAGGGCGAGACCGACGAGCATGAACGTGATCGACGCGAGCAGCACCCGGCCGCGGCCGAACCGGTCGGCGAGGCGCCCCGCCCACGCCGACGTCACCGTCCCCGACAGGTACATGACGAACACGACGCTGACGAGCGCCTGCGGCAGCGCGAACGGCTCATCGAGCAGACGGAAGCCGAGGATGTTGTAGAGCGACACGAACCCGCCCATGAGCAGGAACGCAATCGCCACGAGCGCCATGACGCGTGCGTTGCGCAGATGCGTCGCGACGTTGTGCATCGATGCTCGAACACCGATCGGTTTGGCCGCGAAGAACCGGCTCGGCGGCGCGAGGCGCACGAAAACGGCCGTGAAGACGAGGGCCACGACGGCTGCCACCTCCATCGCCCACCGCCAACTGACGACGTCGAGGGCCAGCCCCGCGACGAGGCGCCCCGACAGCCCACCGATCGTCGTGCCCGCGATATAACGGCCCATCGCGGCGCCCAGATCGCGCCCGTCGACCTCCTCCGCGAGGTACGCCATGGCGACGGCCGGCACGCCCGCGAGCGTCAGGCCCTGCAGCGCGCGACCGGCGAGCACGACACCGAGATCGTGCGCGAGCGGGATGAGCAGGCCGATGAGCGCGGAGACCAGAGCCGACGCCGCCATGACACGGATGCGCCCGAACCGCTCCGACAGGATGCTCGCCGGCACGATCGCGAAGGCCAGCACGCCCGTCGTCGCGCTGACGGCGAGCGCCGACGTCGCCGGGGAGACATCGAACTCGCGAGCGAGCTGCGGCAGGACGGCCTGCGCCGAGTACATCGAGATGAACGTCGCCATCCCCGCCGCGAACAGCGCGGTCGTGATCCGGGTGTAGCCGTTGGTGCCGCGCCGATAACCGCGCGGCGCCTGCGGCGTCAGCTGCGCACTCGTGGGAATCCTGCTCCTGTCATGACGAGATCGCCGGACGAGCCGACGTGGGTGCCTCACGTGCGGCGGCGCGATGGTCAGCGCCGCCGTCGCTGCCGCGCGAGGTTCAGTTCGCGGCGCAGGCTGGCGCCGTCGCGACGGGCATCTGCGGCTGCCCGATCGACGGCATGCCGAGGCTGACGGCGGGCTTCGCGGCGCCGGTCGGCGTACCGTCGGCCGCCGTGTCCTGCAACGCCTGCCAGGCATCACCACCGCGGGTGCGGCGCACGCTGTACGTGCCGCCGTCGAGACCGGAGTCGGCGACGAGGTGGTGCGGCGCGCCGTACGTGACGTCGACCGTCACCATGTCACCGGGGCGCGGGCGCTCGGCACCCTCCGGCACGGCGAAGTGGACGAGACGGTTGTCCCGCGCCCGGCCCGACATGCGGTGCGTCTCGGCGTCCTTGCGGCCCTCGCTCGGCGCGACGAGCACCTCGACGGTGCGCCCCTCCTGCTCGCGGTTGCCCGCCCAGGAGACGCGTTCCTGCAGCTCGATGAGGCGCTCGAAACGCTCCTGGACGACCTCCTTGGGGATCTGGTCGTCCATCGTCGCGGCCGGCGTGCCAGGGCGGATCGAGTACTGGAACGTGAACGCCGAGCTGAAGCGGGAGGCCTCGACGACGTCGAGGGTGCCCTGGAAGTCCTCCTCCGTCTCGCCGGGGAAACCGACGATGATGTCGGTCGTGATCGCCGCGTCCGGCATCTTCTCGCGGACCTTCTCGATGATGCCGAGGAACTTCTTGCTGCGGTAGCTGCGGCGCATGTCCTTGAGCACCTTGTCGCTGCCCGACTGCAGCGGCATGTGCAGGCTCGGCATGACGTTCGGCGTCTCCGCCATCGCGTCGATGACGTCGTCGGTGAACGCCGCGGGGTGCGGGCTCGTGAAACGCACCCGCTCGAGGCCCTCGATCTCGCCGCACGCGCGCAGCAGCTTGCTGAACGCCTGACGGTCGCCGAACTCGACGCCGTAGGTGTTGACGTTCTGCCCGAGCAGCGTGATCTCGACGACGCCCTGCGCGACGAGGGCCTTCACCTCGGCGAGGATCTCACCGGGGCGACGGTCCTTCTCCTTGCCGCGCAGCGCCGGCACGATGCAGAACGTGCACGTGTTGTTGCAGCCGACGGAGATCGACACCCAGCCGGAATAGGCCGAGTCGCGACGCGTGGGGAGCGTCGAGGGGAAGACCTCGAGGCTCTCGAGGATCTCCACCTGGGCCTCGGCGTTGTGACGGGCACGATCGAGCAGGGCGGGCAGCGAGCCGACGTTGTGCGTACCGAAGACGACGTCGACCCACGGCGCGCGCTCGACGATCGTCGCGCGGTCCTTCTGCGCGAGGCAGCCGCCGACGGCGATCTGCATGCCCGGCGTCGCGTCCTTCGTCGGACGCAGGTGCCCGAGGTTGCCGTAGAGCTTGTTCGCTGCGTTCTCGCGGACGGCGCACGTGTTGAACACGACGAGATCGGGGTTCTCGGAGCGCTCCGTCTCCGGAAGCGCCGCGAAGTCGGTGTAACCGGCCTGTTCGAGCAGCCCCGAGATGCGCTCGGAGTCGTGGACATTCATCTGGCACCCGTGGGTGCGCACCTCATACGTCTTAGCCATGGCTGTCCAAGTCTACGCCGGTCGGCGTGGTCGGGTTCCGGGGCGCTACGGGGCCTGATTCGTGCTCGCTCATGACGCTTCCTCCTGCACCTGACGGATGACGGACCACACGAGCTCGCCCGAGTAGCCCTTGCGAGCGAGCAGCCCGGCGAGGCGGCGCGTCTGCGTCGGCTCGTCAAGCCGGCTCATCGTCACCATCTTCTTGCGCGCCAGGACGAGAGCGTGCTCGCGTTCGACATCGTCGTCGACCTGTTCGAGCGCGACGGTCGCGACGTCGTCGTCGATGCCCTTGCGCTTGAGCTCCTGACGCAGCGCGCGACGGGCGAGCCCCCGGGAGGCGAGCTTCGAACGCACGAGCATGGCGGCATAGGCCTCGTCGTCGACGAGCCCGACGTCCTCCATGCGGTCGAGGACGACGTCGATGACGTCCTCGCTCACCTCCTTCTCACGCAGCTTGTCGGCGAGCTGCGAGCGGCTGCGCGGCATCGCCGTGAGCTGCGTGAGGACGATCTCGCGCGCGTACCCGATCGGGTCCTTCTCGCGCTCAGCTGCCTCGGCTTCCCGTCGCGCCGCTGCCCGCTTCTCGCGCCGCTCGGCTTTCTCGGCCCACGTCAGCTGCTCCTTGGCCTTGCGCTTGGCGCCTGAGCGCGCGCCTACGCCCGAGGACGAGGCGCCGAAGGACGACGTACCGAACGATGATTGGCCGTACCCGGACGCCGAACCGCCCTGGCGCCGGCGCCCGGCGCGGCCGGGCCGGGCGCTGGCGTTGTCGCCGTCACCACTGTCGTCACCGGCGAAGCGGCTTTCGTGGCCCGCCGAGCCGAAGGGACGAGCGACTCCGGCGGCAGGGTCGCCGGTCGACAAGCCGCGCGCCGTGGCCGGTCGCTCGTCGCCCCACGTCTGTGACGCGGCGAGGCTCGCCTCGCCGACGTCGACGGGGTCGACGAAGTCGGGCAGCCCCAGAGACTGCCTGACGTCGTCAGGTCGTGAAGGCATGTGTCGCGCTCACCGTCTCCCACACGCGGCGACGTCGATCCCCGGTCGGAGCAGAGGCGTCACCGCCGCGTCGTGGCGTCGATCAGAAGTCGACCATGACCTCGGCGTCGATGGGCGCGTCCGGGTCGAGGCCCTCGAGCACCGCGTCGTCGTCCGGGATGATGCCGAGCTTCTTCTTGATCTTGAGCTCGAGTTCATCGGTGAGCTGCGGGTTGTCCTTGAGGAAGGTGCGGGCGTTCTCCTTGCCTTGCCCCAACTGGTCGCCCTCGTACGTGTACCAGGCACCCGACTTGCGGACGAAGCCCTGCTCGACACCCATGTCGATGAGGCCACCCTCGCGCGAGATGCCCTGGCCGTAGAGGATGTCGAACTCCGCCTGCTTGAACGGCGGCGCCACCTTGTTCTTGACGATCTTGGCGCGAGTGCGGTTGCCGACCGGCTCCGAACCGTCCTTGAGCGTCTCGATGCGGCGCACGTCGATGCGGACGGACGCGTAGAACTTGAGGGCCTTACCACCGGTCGTCGTCTCCGGGGAGCCGAACATGACACCGATCTTCTCGCGCAGCTGGTTGATGAAGATCGCCGTCGTGCCGGTCGAGTTGAGCGCACCGGTGATCTTGCGCAGCGCCTGCGACATGAGGCGCGCCTGCAGACCGACGTGGCTGTCACCCATCTCGCCCTCGATCTCCGCGCGGGGCACGAGCGCAGCGACCGAGTCGATGACGATGATGTCGAGCGAACCGGAACGGATCAGCATGTCCGCGATCTCGAGCGCCTGCTCACCCGTGTCGGGCTGGCTGACGAGCAGCGAGTCGGTGTCGACACCGAGCTTGCGGGCGTACTCCGGGTCGAGCGCGTGCTCGGCGTCGATGAAGGCCGCGATGCCGCCGGCCTTCTGCGCATTGGCGACGGCGTGGAGCGCGACCGTCGTCTTACCCGACGATTCCGGGCCGTAGATCTCGACGACACGGCCACGGGGCAGGCCACCGATGCCGAGCGCGACGTCGAGCGCGATCGAGCTGGTGGGGATGACCTCGATCGGAGGACGCACGTCCTCGCCGAGGCGCATGATCGAGCCCTTGCCGTGGGCCTTCTCGATCTGAGCCATCACGGTGTCGAGCGACTTGATCTTGTCGCCCGATGCTGACGGGTTGGGGGTGGTGGGTGCCTTGGCCATGGCCCTTCTCCTTCGAAATCGTGGGTGGTCGCGCCTACCGGCGATCGACGAGGAGGCCGACGTGCTGGGTGACCTCGTGTCGAATCAGACGCTAGATGCGACCACCGACAACACCGGAATCACGGGCCACGCACGCTGTGGAGAAGGGTTCCCCGGCGTCGCATCTGTGGACCACATTACACGAAATAGAACACGCGTTCGAACAACGTCGCGTGGCGTGTCCGCGTGCGGTCGACGAGCCACCTCAGACCCGCGACGGCGGCACCCGCCATTCTCGTTCCGCTCACCCCTACCCACTGCCGGGACGACCCGCCCGGCTCATCGGAACCGAGACGGCCTCACTCGAACGGGTGGTCGATGACGGGCCGGTCGCGGCCCAGGCGGCGCTCCTCGGGGATGTCGAAGGCGTCGCACACGGCCAGCCAGACCCGTCGGGCGGGGACGCCTGCCGCGAGCGCCTCGTTCGCGGTGCGCCCGTCGAGCGCGCCGAAGACGTGGCTGCTCGCCACCATCGAGCCGTAGGCGTCGCCGAACTCGTCTGCCATGAGGCGGTTGAACTCACTCTCTCGCACCCCGCCACCCTCGCCCACGGGCCACTGCGGGGGCAACCTGACGGGGCGAAAACCGCGAAACGACGGGGTTGTCGGCGCCGCGTGGCACGCTTGGGCGCATGAACAGCCCTGTCGTCGAACGTTTCTGGCCGGCCACCCGTGAGTGGTTCACGGGCACGTTCGGCGCACCCACCCCCGCTCAGGAGGGCGCGTGGGAAGCGATCAGTGAGGGGCAGCACACGCTCGTCGTCGCCCCGACCGGTTCGGGCAAGACCCTGAGCGCCTTCCTGTGGGGGCTCGACCAGGTCATGCACGCAGGCGACGACGCGCAGCCCGACGCCGACCACCGCTGCCGGGTCCTGTACGTCTCGCCGATGAAGGCCCTCGCCGTCGACGTCGAACGCAACCTGCGCTCCCCCCTCGTCGGCATCCGTCACGCGGCGACGCGCCTCGGCCTGAGCGAGCCCGAGGTCTCGGTGGCGGTGCGTTCCGGCGACACGACTCCGAAGCAGCGGCGCGACTTCGCGAGCAAGGGCGCCGATGTCCTCATCACGACCCCGGAGTCGCTGTTCCTGCTTCTGACGAGCAACGCGCGCGAGCGGCTGAAGGGCGTGCAGTACGTCATCATCGACGAGATCCACGCCGTCGCGGGCACCAAGCGTGGCGCGCACCTCGCCGTCACGCTCGAACGCCTCGACGAGTTGCTCGACTCCCCCGCGCAGCGCATCGGCCTTTCGGCCACCGTCCGCCCGATCAGCGAGGTCGAGCGCTATCTCGCCGGCGGGCGCCCCGTCACGACGGTCGCGCCGCCGATCACGAAGACGTGGGAGCTCGACGTCGTCGTCCCCGTCGAGGACATGGCAGACCTCGCCTCCAGCCCGCGGGACGACGACGCCTCGTTCGACGATCACGCCCCGGAGCGGACGGCGTCGATCTGGCCCCACGTCGAGGAACGCATCGTCGACCTCATCGCCGCGCACACCTCGACGCTCGTGTTCGCCAACTCGCGGCGACTCGCCGAGCGTCTGACGGCACGCCTCAACGAGATCTGGGCCGAGCGCCTCGACGCCGCGGCGCAGGCGGAAGCGCTCGGCAGCTCAGCCGGGGCAGACGACATCGACCTCGACGAGGCCGATCTGAACGACGACGACGCGATCGACGCAGACGCGGACAAGCCAGCGCAGGCATCGTCGAGCTCCCTCGTCGACCCGTGGGCCACAGGCCCCGTCGGCGACGCCATGACCGGCGCTGCCCGGGCTGACGAGGCTCGCGCCGGAGATGGCCGGGCAACCCGCGACGAGGTCATGCCTGGGTATGACGCGCGCGCCTCGACCCCACCTGCGGCGCTCATCGGCGGTGCCGGGACGTCGGCGGGCACGCCGGCCGTCATCGCGCGCGCTCACCACGGGTCGGTGAGCAAGGACGTGCGGGCGGAGATCGAGGGCCAGCTCAAGGCGGGGCGCCTGCCCGCCGTCGTCGCGACGAGTTCGTTGGAACTCGGCATCGACATGGGCGCGATCGATCTCGTCGTACAGGTCGAATCGCCACCGAGCGTGGCGAGCGGGCTGCAGCGCATCGGCCGTGCGGGTCACCAGGTCGGGGCGACGAGCCACGGTGTGCTCTTCCCCAAGTACCGCGGCGATCTGCTGAGCGCCGCGGTCGTCGTCGACCGCATGCGGCGCGGCCTCATCGAGTCGATCGCGGTTCCGGCCAACCCCCTCGACGTTCTCGCGCAACAGGTTGTCGCGATGGTTGCGATGGACGAGTGGCGTCGCGATGACCTCGAACGGGTGCTGCGTCGCGCGGCGTCGTTCGCGGGTCTGACGGGCAGCGTCCTCGACTCCGTCCTCGACATGCTGTCGGGGCTGTACCCGAGCGACACCTTCCGTGAGCTGCGCGCCCGCATCGTCTGGGATCGCAGCGACGACGTGCTGCGCTCGCGCCCCGGCGCGCAACGACTGGCCGTCACCTCCGGCGGCACCATCCCCGACCGCGGCCTGTACGGCGTCTTCCTCGCGGGCGGCGACGGGCCGGGGCGCCGCGTCGGCGAACTCGACGAGGAGATGGTCTACGAGAGCCGCGTCGGAGATGTGTTCACCCTCGGCACGAGCACGTGGCGCATCGAGGACATCACGCGCGATCAGGTGCTCGTCACCCCCGCGCCGGGGCAGGTGGCGCGGTTGCCGTTCTGGAAGGGTGACGCACTGTCGCGACCCCTCGAACTCGGTGAGGCGATCGGTGCGTTCACCCGGGAGATGGCCGAGACGAGCGACGACGACGCCCTCACGCGCGCCCGCGAACTCGGGCTCGACGAACTCGCCGCCCGCAACCTGCTCACCTACCTGCGTGAGCAACAGGAAGCCGTCGGGCACATGCCGACCGACCGCACCGTCGTCATCGAACGCTTCCGCGACGAGATGGGCGACTGGCGCATCGTCGTGCACTCCCCCTTCGGCGCGTCCGTGCACGCACCGTGGGCGCTCGCCGTCAGCGCCCGGATGGCGGAGCGGTTCGGCGTCGAGGTGCAGGCCATGCACACCGATGACGGGCTGGTCTTCCGCCTGCTCGAGACCGAGGGCGATGACGACACCCTGACGAACGCCCTCATCGAGGCGATCGTGCTCGACCCGGACGATGTGGCCGACATCGTCACCCATCAGGTCGGCGGCACGCCCCTGTTCGCGGCGCGATTCCGCGAGTGCGCCGCGCGTGCGCTGCTGCTGCCGCGCGGTAACCCGGGCAAGCGTCAGGCGCTGTGGCAGCAACGTCAGCGGGCCGCGCAGCTGCTCGAGGTCGCGAGCGCCTACCCCAGCTTCCCGATCGTCCTCGAGGCGGTGCGTGAGGTGCTGCAGGACGTCTACGACGTGCCCGGCCTCGTGAATCTCATGCGTTCCATCGCCAAGCGCGAGGTGCGTGTCGTGCACACGCAGACGACGTCGCCGAGCCCGTACGCCAAGGCGATGCTGTTCAGCTACGTCGCGCAGTTCCTCTACGAGGGCGATTCGCCGCTCGCGGAGCGGCGCGCCGCCGCGTTGTCGCTCGACCCGGAGTTGCTCGCCGACCTGCTCGGGTCCGCCGGCGGACTGTCCGTCGCCGACCTGCTCGACCCCGACGTCGTGCGGTTGTTCGAGTCGCGCACCCAACGGCTCGCGCCCGACCGGCGTCTGCGCCATGCCGAGGATCTCGCCGATGCCCTGCGCGCCCTTGGCCCGCTGACGCTCGAGGAGATCGCCGCAAGGGCTGTGCCGGCCTCGACGTCGTCGGCCGACCCGGTGGTATCGCAGGCGGAGTCATCCGGTCCGGCGCCGACGGCGGCAGGTGAGCTGGCGGAGACCGGCGACGACGCGGTGGAGGCGACCTCGACGGACGTGACGGCTGACGACGTGGGGTCGGACGCGGCCGACCATGAGTCGGAGCTCGACCCACCTCCCGGTGCCGAGGCCCGCGACGTCGAGCCGTGGTGGCGCGAACTCGTCGCGGCCCGGCGCGCCATCGAGGTGCGTTGGGGCGGTGACGTGCGCCTCGCCGCGATCGAGGACGCGTCGCGTCTGCGGGATGCGCTCGGTGTCGCGCTTCCGCCCGGCGTTGCGCAGGCGTATCTCGAACCCGTGACGGCGCCGCTCGACGATCTACTGCTGCGATACGCGGCGAGCCACGCCCCGTTCACCGCGGCCCGCGCGGCGCGACACTACGGCCTCGGCGTCGCCGTCGTCACGAGTGCGCTGACGCGGCTCGCGCACGACTCGCGCCTCGTCCACGGAGCTCTGCTGCCCGACTCGCTCGGCGGCGGCGATCGTGACGGGGAGTTCTGCGACCCGGGCGTCTTGCGCACGCTGCGACGCATGTCGCTGGCGTCATTGCGCGCGGAGATCGAACCGGTCGCCGCGGAGCAGTACGCCCGTTTCCTGCCGCGCTGGCAGCAGGTGGGTGGGGGGCTGCGCGGACCCGACGGTGTGCTCGCCGCCCTCGAACCGCTCGTCGGGGTGCCGCTGCCCGCGTCCGCGATCGAGAGCCTCATCCTGCCGGCCCGCGTGACGAACTACCGCCCCTCCGACCTCGACGAGCTGCTCGCCGCCGGTGAACTGCTGTGGCAGGGGCACGGCAGCATCTCCGCCGACGACGGTTGGATCAGTTTCCACTTCCCCGACACCGCTCCCCTGACGCTGGCCGCGCACGCCCTTCCGAGTGAGCTCGACGCCCCCGGCCGTGAGGCGCCCGCAGAAGAGCGGTCGACGGCCGCTGCCGCATCGTCCGAGATTGCGAGATCTGGTGCCGCCCGATCTGACGCCGAGCCAGATGCGCAGACATCCGACGCGGCGGCCTCTGGCGTTGTCGATAACACCGACGATGCCGACGTCAATGGCTCGGGTGTGAGCGAACCACCCGCCGACCAACTCGCCGAGGTGGCGGGTGCCGCCGCCCCGATGACGGCTGACTCAGGTGCGCACGGCGCGACCGCTGAGTCCCGCGACGACAGGACGGCAGCGCCCACTCAGACCGGGACGCAGAAGGGGCGTTCGCCCCTCACCGGCGCCGCAGTGGCGCGAGCCCTCGGGGTTGGTGGCAGCCACCTGTTCGCCGATCTGCGCACTCGCCTGGCAACCGCGGACGACTCGGCTCTCACGAGCGCGCTGTGGGACGCGGTGTGGAACGGTCACGTCAGCGGCGATACGTTCGCGCCCGTGCGCGCTCTGCTCGCCGGCGGCGCGAGTGCGCACAAGCCGCGGGTGTCGACGGCGCGCGGCTCGCGGTATGCCCGCCTGCGGGGTCCGTCGTTGTCGTCGCGTGCCGGCCGCCCCAGCGCAGCGGCCGCCGGTAGGACCCCTCCGACCGCCGTCGGACGATGGCGCCTCCTGCCCGCAGCCGAGGATGATCTCACCGAACGCACGTTCACGCGGGCCGAGGGGCTGCTCGCCCGCCACGGCATCGTGACGCGCGGCGCCGTCGTCGACGAGGACGTCGTCGGCGGGTTCGCCGCCGTCTACAAGGTGCTCGCCGGCGCCGAGGAGCGCGGGCTCGTGCGGCGCGGCTACTTCGTCGAAGGTCTCGGTGCCTCGCAGTTCGGGGCGTCGGTCGCCGTCGATGCGCTGCGTGCGACGCGCGCGCCGGAGCCCGATCCGTGGGGTTCGCGGCCCGTCGAGTGTCTCGTGCTCGCGGCCTGCGACCCGGCCAACCCGTTCGGTGCGGCGCTGCCGTGGCCTCCGGCACGTGACGAGCACGCCGGTCACCGTCCCGGGCGCAAGGCGGGCGCGCTCGTCGTCATCGCCGACGGCGCTCTCGTCGCCTACGTGGAACGCGGCGGCCGCACGGCCCTCACCTGGACGGCCGAGGACGCCGTCTGGCCGGAGGTGGGCGCACGATTGGCGGGGCTCGTCAGCGGCGGCCAGGTCGACTCGCTCAGCATCAAGACGGTGAACGGGATCAGCGCCCTCACCTCGGAGGAGCCGATCGTGAAGGCGCTGATGGACGCGGGGTTCGTCGCCGGGCCGCACGGCATCCGCAAGCGACGCTGAGCATCACCACGGCGGGCTCCCCGCGACGGCGCCGCTCAGCCGAGGGCCGTCACGCAGCCTTGGCGACCGCCGCACGGTTGGGGTGCAGGACGAGGGGTGCGTGCGCAGCCTCGGCGCGCGCGACGTTCTGGGCGACGAGGTGCAGTGTCTGCGACATCGGCAGCTCGAGCGCCTCGCAGACGGCGGCGAGCAGCTCGGACGAGGCTTCCTTCTCGCCGCGCTCGATCTCGCTCAGGTAACCGAGCGAGACGCGCGCCGCCTTCGAGACCTCGCGCAGGGTGCGCCCCTGCGCCTGACGCTGGGAGCGCAGCACGTCACCGAGCTCTTCGCGAAGCAAGATCATGCGTATCTCCTGGTGACGATGGCACGTGCGTGCCAGTTGTGGTTGCTCTCACTGTAGCGGCGACGGGTGACAAACCTCCGAGGGCCGCCGTGGACGAGCCGCCGACGACGGTTTCGTCGGCGGCGTGTTCCATACGGATCGTGTGAGCCCTCACGCCTGGTCGAGGCTCATCCGCCATGCTGCTTCGCTCGCAGCCTGACGGATCGCCGCACGATCACCGCTGAAGGTGAACTCTTGAACGTGACAACGCACACCGTCGGGCTCGGATTCCCGGTCCACGACCGCGATCGCCACGTAGCAGCGTCCGACAGGTTGACCGTCCTGTTCGCTCGGCCCGGCAACGCCCGTCGTCGCGGCGGCCACGTCGGCTTCGAAGAGACGTAGCGCACGGCGCGCCATCTGGGTGGCGACCTCGGCATCGACGGCTCCGCGTTCGGCGAGCAGAGCTTCGTCCACCCCGAGGACGGCGGCTTTCGCCTCCGTCGCATAGGTGACGGCCGCGCCGCGCAGCACACGGCTGGCGCCGGGGACGTCGGCGATCCCCGCGCTGACGAGCCCCGCCGTCAGCGATTCTGCGCAGGCGAACCTCAGCCCGCGACGGGTGAAATCCTCGACGAGCCGCTGAGCCGTCTCGGACGCTCCCACGCTCATGCCGACCCTTCCGTCCCGCGCCCCCCATGACGGCGGTTGAGCCGCGCCGCCTGGACGAAGTAGTCGACGCCGGTGACGACGGTGACGACGATCGCGCCCGCGAGAATCGCCCACGCCAGCGCGTGCCCGACCCACGGCAGCGGCAGCACGAACAGGCCGGCTGCGAGTGCCTGCAGCGCCGTCTTGATCTTGCCGCCGCGGCTGGCCGGCATGACGCGGTGGCTGCGGCGGATGACGACGAATCGCAGTGCGGTGACGGCGATCTCGCGCGCGAGGATGAGCACGGTCGCCCACCACGGCACGACGTCGATGAGTGACAGGCCGACGAACGCCATGCCGGTGAGGGCCTTGTCGGCGATCGGGTCCATCAGCTTGCCGAAGTCGGTGACGAGTCCACGCTTGCGGGCGATGTCGCCGTCGATGCGGTCGGTGATCGCCGCGACGGCGAACAGCACGAACGCGATGATGCGGAACGTGTCGTCGTGCCCGCCGCGAGCGACGAGGAACCAGCCGAAGAACGGCACGAGCGCGATGCGACCCATCGTCAGGGCGTTCGCAATGTTCCAGTCGCTGACGGTCTCGCGGCCCGCAGGCGCGTCGACGGGGGCCGCAGGCTCGCAGGCTGCGTCGTCCGTCACGCCACCCTCGGTCGCCTCGGGCGTGTGGCCCTGAGTCGCACGATGCGCCACGTCAGCGCAGCTCCCCGACGAGGTCGATTCCTTCGGTGGCGACGACCTCGACCTCGACGATGTCGCCGACGCGCAGTTCGCGCCCGTCGGGGGCCTCGACGTAGGTCATGCCGTCGACGTCCGGGCCCTGCTGCCCGGCGCGGCCGACATGGCGAACGGCGGCCTCGGGGTCGTCCTCGTCGTCCGACTCGGTGGCCTCGATGAGCACCTCGAGACGCTCCCCAATGCGCTCCTCGGCGCGCTGCAGGTTGAGCTCCTCGGTCAGGGTGCGGAAGTGCTCGAGGCGCGCGTCGATCTCGTCCTGCGGCAGCTTGTCGGCATAGGTCTCGGCCTCGGTGCCGTCCTCGTCGGAGTAGCCGAAGACACCGACGACGTCGAGGCGCGCCGCGACGAGGAACTGTTCGAGTTCGTCGAGGTCCTTCTCACTCTCGCCCGGGAACCCGACGATGACGTTCGAACGGATGCCCGCGTTCGGCACGCGGCGACGCACGTCGTCGAGCAGGCTGAGGAAGGACTCGCGATCGCCGAAGCGCCGCATCGTGCGCAGCAACGGGCCGGAGGCGTGCTGGAACGAGATGTCGAAGTACGGCGCGATGCCAGGCGTGTTCGCCATGACGTCGAGCAGGTCGGGCCGGATCTCCGCGGGCTGCAGGTACGACACGCGCACACGTTCGATGCCGTCCACGGCGACGAGCTCGGGCAGCATCGTGTCGAGCAGGCGCAGGTCACCGAGGTCCTTGCCGTAGGAGGTCGAATTCTCCGAGACGAGGAAGACCTCCTTGACGTCGTGCTCACCGAGCCAGCGCGCCTCCGCGAGGACGTCGGCGGGGCGACGCGAGATGAACGCGCCGCGGAACGCGGGAATCGCGCAGAACGCGCACCGTCGGTCGCAGCCGCTCGCGATCTTCAGCGGCGCCCACGGGCGTCCGTCGAGGCGGGCACGGATGACGCGCGGCGTCGCGACGGGCGAGGCCACCTCGACGTCTGACGGCTCGCTGACCGGCGCACCGTGGCCGGGCAGCGCGAGACCGTCGGCGCCCTCCTGCCGCTTCGCGGGCGAGATCGGCAGTAGCTTGCGGCGGTCGCCTGGCATGTGCGCCTCGGGCTTGTGGCCGTTGAGCACCGACGTCAGGTGCGTCGACATGTCGGTGTAGGAATCGAAACCGAGCACCGCGTCGGCCTCGGGCAGCTGATCGGCGAGCTGCTTGCCGTAGCGCTCGGCGAGGCAGCCGACGGCGACGACGGCCTGCGTCCGCCCGGATTCCTTGAGTTCGTTCGCCTCGAGCAGCGCGTCGATCGAGTCCTTCTTCGCCTGCTCGACGAACCCGCACGTGTTGACGACGGCGACGTCCGCCTCTGCGGCATCGTCGACGAGCGTCCAGCCCTCCGCGGACAGACGCCCTGCGAGCTCTTCGGAGTCGACCTCGTTGCGCGCGCATCCGAGGGTGACGACGGCGACGCTGCGGGTGGGGGCGGAAGTCATGCTCGAAAGTCTAGTGGCGCCGCCCTCGCCCAAGGTTCGGCCCACGCCGAGCGACCTATCATTGGCGCGTGTATGACGCCCCTCTGATCGTCCCGGCCGTCCTCCTCGCGTTCGTGCTCGTCGTCTCCGGCGTCGCGAAGCTCGCGGATCTCGAGACCGCCGCCCAGGCCTTCACGAGCCTGCGCCTGCCGCGATTCCTCATGCGGTGGAAGGTGCCGACGCTGCTGCCGGTCGCCGAGATCGTGCTCGCGATCGCGCTTATCGTGACGTCGGGGTGGCTCGCGGCCGTGGTCAACGTAGCGGCCGTGCTGCTGTTCGTCGCCTACCTCGTCGTCATCGTGCGCGCGCTGGGCTTCGGCGAGCCCGTCACGTGCTCGTGCTTCGGCAAACTCGGCCTCGGCTTCGTCGACCGATTCACTGCGGTACGCAACGTCGTCCTCGTCGCGCTCGCGGCGCTGTCGCTGTTCGACGCGGCGCGTGGTGACGGCGTCCTGGCGCGCCTGCGTGATTTCGACGGCGGCGAGTGGGCCTGGCTCGCGGGCGTGTTGGGCGCGGTGCTGCTGACGTGGCTCATCGCTGGCCACCGCGGCGACGACTCGGTGGCTTCTGCGGTCTCGGGCCCGGTGGCCACCGCGGGCGGCGGCGACGAGGACGACTACCTGCGCGTCCCCGTCCCCTTCGCCGCCGTCACGACGCCGGGCGGGCAGAGCGTGACCCTGCGCGATCTCGCGGCGCGTGAAGCCGTTCTGCTGCTCTTGGTGTCACCGACGTGCGGCTCGTGCATCGACGTCATCGAGCACGCGCGCACCTGGCAGCGCACCATGCCGGCGCTGCGCACGAGCCTCGTGCTGCCGATGGCGCCGCGCGAGGTCGTGCCGGGCCTCGACGACGCCGACGACTTCGACCTGCTCTTCGACGAGACGTACGCCATCGCGCGGCTGTTCGGCGTCGGCACTCCCTCGGCCGTGCTGCTCGGCGCCGACGGCAAGCTCGCCGGCGGGCCGGTGGGCGGCACGAAGGACGTCATCGCTCTCATGGGTGACATCGCCGACCAGCTCGGTGCCGCGCCGAACGAGAACCCCGCCGACACCTCAACCGTGGGGGTTTCGGACGCCGCGCCATTGGACCCCGCAGTTGCCCCGGCCACCGGCGCCGCGGCCCCGAACCCTCCGAAGCCTCACGCGAGTGGCGCCCCGGCCGCCGACGCCGCCGCGTCGAGCGCCGTCGAGTCTCACGGGGTTGACGCCCTCACCGCTGAGACGCCCGTCGCCCCTGATGGCACTCGCGCCGGTGATGCCCCTGAATCTCCGGCCGCCTCCGTCAACCAAGCGCCTCAAGCCGCGGGCGTTCACAACGTCTCGGACCCCTCAGAGGCGAGCGACGATGATCTGCTCGACTACGTGCCGACGCCGACGCCGTTCATGATGTTCGAGGACGCGACGGGCGCGACGACGTCACTGCGACAGATTGGCGCGATGGGCCCAGCGATCTTTCTCTACGTCTCACCGTCGTGTGGGTCGTGTCTGCACGTCATGGACGCAGCGCCGGCGTGGCAGGAACAGCTCGGTGCCCTGCCGATCCACTACGTCGTCACGACGCAGCCGCAGGCGGACGTCATCGTCGAGCGCGGCACCGACCCGGCCCGTGTCATGATCGACGAGCCGCTCGCCATCTCACAGATGATGCGGGTCGGCACGCCGACGCTGTTCGCCGTCGGCCCGACGCAGGAACTCATCGCCGGCCCCGTCTCGGGATTCGATGCCATCGAGGCGACGATGCAGGACATCCTCACCGAGGTCGCCGCTGCCCGCCCGGCTCACTCCTGACGCACCCGTCCTGTCCCCTCGCAGACGTCCCCATCGGCGATTTACGTCCACGTTCGCGATTCCCGTCCTCTTCTGCGAACGGCGTCCACCTTCGCGATTCCTGTCCACAACGGCGATTCTTGGCCACCTTCATGGAAGTGACCAAGAATCGCGAATGTGGACGGGAATCGCACATGTGGATGTGATTCGCCGATGGGGACGGGAATCGCAGATGAGGACGCGCCCGAGCCGCCGGCGGGCGGGTCAGCGGCGGGCGGACGAGCGGGTCAGCGGGCGTTGCTCGTGAGGTTCCAGGCGTCCTCAGAACCGTCGTCATCGGACGAGTCGTGCCCGTCGTAGTACTGCTCGCCCGGCTCGGCGAGGTCGGCCTGCGACTGCGCGACGAGGTCGATCGGCCCCGCTCCCATCGAACCGCCCGCACCCATCGAGCCGGGTGCACCCGTGGAACCCCCGGAGCCGCCCGAACCCCTACCGCCGAGGGCGTCGTCCTCGTCAGCATCCGCGAAACCGTCGCCACCCGACGCATCGGGCACGTCCTCGCCCTTGAGCAACGCGAGCGTCTGCGGCAAGTCGTCGGGCTTGACGAGCACGTCGCGCGCCTTCGACCCCTCGGACGGGCCGACGATGGCGCGCGATTCGAGCAGGTCCATGAGGCGCCCGGCCTTCGCGAATCCGACGCGCAGCTTGCGCTGCAGCATCGAGGTCGATCCGAACTGTGTCGTGACGACGAGTTCGGCGGCCTGCAGCAGCACGTCGAGGTCGTCGCCGATGTCGTCGTCGATCTCCTTCTTCGGCGCGACCTGCGCGACGTCCTCGCGGTAGTTCGGCGCGAGCTGGCTCTTGACGTGCGCGACGACGGCGTGGATCTCGGATTCGTTGACCCATGCGCCCTGCACGCGCATCGGCTTGCTCGCACCCATCGGCAGGAACAGCGCGTCACCCTGACCGAGCAGCTTCTCGGCACCGGGCTGGTCGAGCACGACGCGGCTGTCGGCGAGCGACGACGTCGCGAACGCCAGGCGCGACGGCACGTTGGCCTTGATGATGCCGGTGACGACGTCGACGGACGGGCGCTGCGTCGCGAGGATGAGGTGAATGCCGGCGGCACGCGCGAGCTGCGTGATGCGCTGGATCGACGCCTCGACGTCGCGCGGCGCGACGAGCATGAGGTCGGCGAGCTCGTCGACGACGACGAGCAGGTAGGGGTACGGCGCGAGCTTGCGCTTGCTGTCGGGCGGCAGCTGCACCTTGCCCGCGCGCACCGCCTTGTTGAACTCGTCGATGTGCTTGTAGCCGAACGCGGCCAGGTCGTCGTAGCGTGCGTCCATCTCGCGCACGACCCACTCGAGTGCCTCGGCGGCCTTCTTCGGGTTCGTGATGATCGGCGTGATGAGGTGCGGGATGCCCTCGTACGCCGTCAGTTCGACGCGCTTGGGGTCGACGAGCACCATGCGCACCTCTTCGGGCGTGGCCCGCATGAGCAGCGACGTGATCATCGAGTTGACGAAGCTCGACTTACCGGCGCCCGTCGCACCCGCGACGAGCATGTGCGGCATCTTCGCGAGGTTCGCGACGACGTAGCCGCCTTCGACGTCCTTGCCGACACCCATGACCATCGGGTGCGTGTTGTTGCGCGCCGCCTGGCTGCGCAGCACGTCGCCGAGGCTGACGAGTTCCTTGTCGGCGTTCGGGATCTCGATACCGATGGCCTTCTTGCCGGGGATCGGCGACAGGATGCGCACGTCGGCGCTCGCGACGGCG
>NZ_DCNR01000034.1:22456-22746 GCF_002322065.1 Dermacoccus sp. UBA1591
CGGTCGTTCGCGGCGGAACGCTCCTTGGGCGGGGTCCCCTGTTCGAGGACGTTCGAATCGGGCAGCGTGTACGTGACGTCGCCGCCCATTGCGAGCTGCTCGACACGGGGTGGAAGCTGTTCGGTGGGCTGAGCCTCCACCTGACGTTGAGGGACGGCTGCGGCCGGCGCAGCCTGCTCGACGCGCGTGGCACCGGCATCCTGACGGGCCGCCGCGGCCTTCGGCGACTCCCCCGGCCGCTGTGCCGACGCCGGGCGCGACGCCTGCGCCGCACGTGCGGAGGCCTGGTC
>NZ_DCNR01000018.1:0-8696 GCF_002322065.1 Dermacoccus sp. UBA1591
CGACGCCGACGCCGTCGCGGCGCTCGTCGACGAGGTCGAACCGGGTATCCACCGCGCGACGATCTACCGCTCGCTGCAGGCTCTCGTCGACGCTGACATCGTCACGCACACCCACGTTCCGGGCGGCGCGACGATCTACCACCTGGCGGCCGACGTGGCGCGTGAGGGGGCGAAGGCCGATGTTGGTGCATCGGATGGGGACTCGGGGGAGGGCGATGCCGCCGGGCACGAGGTCACCGGGCACGTGGCCGAGCCTCACGCCCACGCGCACCTGCAGTGCGACACGTGCGGGCGCTTCGTCGACGTCGACGTGGCCGAGTTCGCGCCACTCGCCGCAAGAATCAAGGAGCTGACGGGGTTCACGCTCGACGCCGAGCACGGGGCGCTGCTGGGGCGGTGTGCGCAGTGCTCGAAGGAGCCACAGCCGACCTCGCGTCCCGGCGAGGCCGAGCAAGAATGACGAAAGGGGCCGGATCCCATCGGATCCGGCCCCTTTCACATGCTTGGAGCGAGTGACGAGAATCGAACTCGCGTATTCAGCTTGGGAAGCTGATGTTCTACCATTGAACTACACTCGCGAGCCCCGCCACGGCGGGGTTCTTGCCTGTCCGGCGCCCGTCCTGGTGAACGTCCGGCGCGTCGATCAAGCGCCTCGTACTCTAGCGCGTCCGCGCCGTACGTGCATGTCATGACGGACGGTGTGTCGGTCTCTCGCCACCGACGGCGCCGATGAGTGAGAGCGGGGCCGCGGCAGACGCGCGTCGATTACCGTAGCCGTGTGCTGCTTTCGGACCGTGACATCAAGAGCCAGATCGATTCCGGCCGGGTCGTGCTCGACCCGTACGAACCGTCGATGATCCAGCCGTCGAGCATCGACGTGCGCCTCGACAAGTTCTTCCGGTTGTTCGACAACCACAAGTACCCCTTCATCGACCCCGCCGCCGAGCAGCCGGAACTGACGCGCCTCGTCGAGGTCGACGCGTCCGAGCCGTTCATCCTGCACCCCGGCGAGTTCGTCCTCGGCTCGACCTACGAGCAGATCACGCTGCCCGATGACGTCGCCGCTCGTGTCGAGGGCAAGTCGTCGCTTGGTCGCCTCGGATTGCTGACGCACGCGACGGCGGGCTTCGTCGACCCCGGTTTCTCCGGCCACGTGACGCTCGAGTTGAGCAACGTCGCGACGCTGCCCATCAAGCTGTGGCCGGGCATGAAGATCGGCCAGCTGTGCTTCTTCCAGCTGACGTCCCCCGCCGAACACCCTTACGGCAGCTCCGAATACGGCTCGCACTACCAGGGCCAGCGCGGCCCCACCGCGAGCCGCAGTTTCTCCTCCTTCCACCGCACCGACGTCTGACGATGGCCGACGAGAGCGACGACGACGTCACGTCGCTGCCGGCGCGCGCGGCCGTCGAGCTCAGCCGTCGTCTCGGCTCCGAGCTCGAGGTCGAGGTCGCCCCGGGGCAAGCAGATTCTCCGCGCGTACCGGACGGTGAAGCCACCCCCGTCGACGAGACCTCCCTCGGCGACAAAGTGGTCGGCCTCGCCGCCGACGCCGCCGATGCGCTGCTGCGCGACGACGAACTCGGCGACGAGGCGCTCGACGGTGTCACCGTCGATGACGACGCCGACGCCGTGAGGGCACCGCAGCGTGCCGCAACGACGCGTCGCGAGTCCGACGTGCTGGCGTCCACCAACCCGCCGACGCCCATGCCGCACGTGCATCGTCCTGAGGGTGAGGACGACGGGGACGAGCAGGATGACGGCAGGGCGGACCGCGACGGCGGGCGGGCCGGCGCCGGGGGTGCCGCCGCTCCTGACGCTCCCGCGCAAGACGGTTCGGCTGCCGTCGACGCCCCCCTGAGCGTGGAGGCGCCACAGCGTCCGGCGACGACGAAGCGCGGTGGTGCGGCCGTCGTCGCGAGTCCGTTGCTGACGATGCCGCGCGTGCGTCACCCCGAGGCGATCGTGCTGTTCGTCCACGGAGGCGACGTCGAAGGTCACCTGCGGATGCGTCGCGGTGACCCCGCCTACCTGCGCATCGTGCCGTTCGCGCGCGACGTCGAGCGTCGTAGCCACGGCCGAATCGGGGGTGCGACGCTGCGCCTCGCCGTCCGTGGGTGGAACGAGCCGGAGAAGCCGGCCGTCGAGGACACACGCTGGGCTCTCGGCGAGCTGCGCGATCGCTACCCGGGCGTGCCGATCGCCATCGCCGGCCACTCGATGGGTGGGCGGGTCGCGCTCGACATCGCGAGCAGCGAGGACGTCGCCGCCGTCGTGGCGCTCGCGCCGTGGGCGGCAGAAGCGTCCGAGCCCGCGACGTTCCGCACCATCCCGCTGCTCGGCATCCACGGCCGACGCGACACCGTGACCAACCCCGTCGCGACGAAGAAGCTCATCGACGACGTCGCGGCCCTCGGGGGCGACGCCCGCTTCGTCTCGATGCCGGGCTGGCACGCGATGCTGTGGGGCGCGCCGCGCTGGCACCGTGAGACGTCGCGGTTCCTCATCGACCACTTGCTCGACGGTGCCGCCCCGGGTGACGGCGACCGCGCCATCCCCGCAACCGGTGTGGAGAACGTCGAGACGTAGAGCGCCGGGGACGAAACCGTCAGCCCGGCCTCCAGGCCCTGACGGCGCACCGGCAGCGGCCCCGCGACTGCAGACGAAAATCGCCGGTGGGGACAGTAATCGCGGAGGGGCGCGGTCATGGCGAGGTCACCCGGTACTGCCCGGCGGGGCCGACGCCGAAGTTCGGCGTCGGTGACGGCTTGTGCGTCGTCTCCGACGTGCACGTCAGCGTCGGCGTGACGGCGTTCTGCGTTGCTTCGACGCCGGGCTCGCGCGAGGCGTCGTACCGGTAGGTGCGAGCCTCGCCCTCGAAGAACGGCGCCGCGCTGGTCTCGAAGTCGACGGCGGCGCTCGGCGGGCCGGGGCGTCCGCGTTCCTGACCCATGACGGCCTCGTAGTTCCACCGATACTTCTCGTGCGAGTGCGGCTCGATGATGCTCGTCGAACCCTTCGCGGTCACCGCCGACGTCGGGTCGTCGATGACGAGTCGGACGCGTCCAGGGTCGCCGTCACCGGTGGCCCGCCCGTCGATGCGATGGATGAAATCAGCCGAGTTCTCGATGTTGAGCGTACGCACCCCCGCGGGGAGCTTGGCGGCCCCGACCGGCGAACCGTACGTCGTGACGTGGGTGACGTTGAGACCGTCGGAGCGACGGCGCGCGAGGTTCGTCATCACCATGCCGCCCTGCGAGTGACCCACGAGCATGACCGGCTCGCCCTTGCCGAGCACGCCCTCACGCTGCATCGCATCGCGCAAGGCATCCCGGACGGCGACTTCGCCACCGCTGACGAGACCCGCCGCGGCGGCAACGTTGCCGGAGCCGTCGAGTGGCGTGCGGGCGTTCCAGGAGAACGTCGCGGTGCCGGGGATCATCGCGATCCAGCGGCCCTGGCCAGTGGCCGGGTCGACGACGCGCTGCACCTGGATGTGGGCGGAGTCGTTGCCGTTCTCGTACAGATCGTCGATGCGTCCCATGCTCTGGCCGACGCTGCGCACTGCGGGTGCGGGCCGGGGCGCATCGGGCCCGCTGACGATCGAGGTGGTGACGGGGTTCGGAGTGCCCAGCGCACGCACGAGGCCGATGTTGATGCCGGCGACATTCTCCTCGTACGAACCCGGCAGTCTCGCGTCGATGATGGCGACGACGTCACCGACGATCATCGCGGTCGTATCGGGCGAGGGCGCGTTGCCGGTCCATTGGCGCATCGAGATCTTCGCCAGAGTCACCGTCAGCGAGTACGTCGCGATGGCTGTTTTCATGTGGGCGACGGCGCAGGCTTCGGCGAGCTCGTAGGCGTCGAGCGAGGCGCTCACGAGAGTGCTGAGCAACTGCGCGCGCAGCGCCGTGGCCGTCAGGGTGGCCGCCAGATCGAGTGACGCCGTGGCGCATGTCGTGGCCGTGCCAGGGGAGAGGGCATCCCCGGTGAACGGCAGGCCCCAGCCGATCGACAGGCTCGTGGTGGAAGCGCTGCTCGCGTCACCGTGCGCCGTCGTCAGCGCGGCGGCGAGGGTGCGCAGATCAGCGAGGTTGGCGTCGACGGCGCTCGGGCCGGCGCTCTTCTTAGCGATGACGGTGCCTGTCACCGACGAGCTGGGCGGGTCGACTCTCATGCGGCGTGCTCCCATCCGGGGTCGGGACGCATCTCATCCTGGGCGTCGCCAGCCGCGAGGCAGCCGCTCGGCGCGCCCGATTGCGCATGGAGGCCGACGAGTGCCGCCACGACCTCGGCGCGAACGTCGAACCAGTCGCGTGTTGCGTCGTCGAACCCGACGTCGCACCACTCGCCGCCTCGGCGCGCTGCGATGAGGCAAGGTGTCGCGACCTCGTCCAGACAGCCGATGACGACGAGGTCGGCGTCGGCGTCGGGCGGGGCGTCGACGACGAGCTGTAGCACGGCGCTGACGACGTCCTCGGCGGCGTGGACGCTCGCGCCCCGGGTGCTCGCGAGGCGGAACAACCCGTCAGCGAAGGTGACCTCGAGCAACGACGTGTGTTGCCCGGCACGGGCTCGCACGAGCAGGAACGGCTGCGTCATCGTCATCCCCGCCAGTCGCCGTAGTGGGAGTAGTCGTACGGACCCTCGCTCTCGTCGCGGTGCAGGGCCTTGCCCACCTTCGACAGGCCATCGCGCGCGAGATCGATCGGCGCCATGACGACGTTGGTCACGCTGGTCTGATGCGATTCGACCGATGCGGCGTGCCGGCCGATGTCGGTCGCGAACGACGCCGCGTCGTCACCGCAGGCGTCGAGGTCGCGGGCGAACGAGGTGAGGACGCTGCGGCAATGGTCGGCCGCACCGGACGTCCACTGCGTCGTCGTGATGGTCGTGCGCAGATCCGTGGCGGACTGTGCGAGGTCGCTCGAGAGCAGGTCGGCTCGCCGCTGCTGCGCCCGGATGTCGTCTCCGAGAGTGCTCATGACGGCGACGCTAGGTCCCTGCGTCGCCCCCGCGCAGCCCGGGCGCCGCGACCCTGTGGATCAGCCCTCCCGAGAGCGTCGAAACGGCCCGTGGCCGTCACTGCCTGTGGATGACGAGGCCGCGCCGCCGGTCCGCCTCGTCGTCCAGATGCACCCGGGTGCATCTGGACGCACGAGGCGGGGGCGTGAGTAGCGGAACCCTGGCAGGCGAACTGGGATGGACGAACCCCGCTCAACGAACCTCGCTCAACAAACCCCGCCCGAGGCGCCCCATGAAACGACGAACGGGGCGCCCGTCCCGCTGATCTCTCAGCGGAACGAAGCGCCCCGGGTGTCAACCCTCGTGCCCGTGACGGGCGGGTGCGGCGGCTCAGACGGTCTGCGTCGCGCCCTCGTCGACGGCCTTCGTGTCCTCACCGCGACGCACCGCGGCGAGCAGCATGTTGGCGACGTCGACGACCTCGACCTCTTCGCGCGCGTTGCCGTCGCTCTGCTCGGCCGTGAGGCCGTCCGTCATCATGACGCGGCAGAACGGGCAGCCGATGGCGATGCGGTCGGCGCCGGTGGCGACGGCCTCCTTCGTACGGTTGAGGTTGATGCGCTCACCGAGCTTCTCCTCCATCCACATGCGGGCGCCGCCGGCGCCGCAGCAGAAGGACTTCTCGCCGGAGCGTTCCATCTCCTTGTACTCGACGCCGGGCAGCGACGCGATGAGTTCGCGCGGCGGCGCGTAGACCTGGTTGTGACGGCCGAGATAGCACGGGTCGTGGTACGTGACCGACTTGCCCGTCGACGCAGCGCCCGACTTGTCCTTCGGCTGCTGCGCGAACTCCTCCGGCGCCGCGACGGGCGTCAGCTTCTTCTCGCGCACGAGACGGTTGAGCAGCTGCGTGTGGTGGACGACCTCGTACTCGCCCCCGATCTGCGGGTACTCGTTCTTGATCGTGTTGAAGCAGTGCGCACACGTGACGACGATCTTCTTCGCCTTCGCCTCGTTGAGCGTCGCGACGTTCTGGCCGGCGAGCATCTGGAAGAGGATCTCGTTTCCGGCGCGGCGTGCCGGGTCGCCGGTGCAGCTCTCGCCGTCACCGAGGACGGCGAAGTCGACGCCCGCTGTGTGCAGCAGCTCGGCGACGGCGCGCGTCGTCTTCTTCGCACGGTCCTCGTAGGCGCCGGCGCAGCCGACCCAGAACAGCCACTCGACCTCGTCGGCGGATTCGACGTCGGAGCCGATGACCTTGACGTCGAACGGCAGGCCCTTGGCCCACTCGAGGCGAGCCCGCGCCGACATGCCCCACGGGTTCGACTTGTTCTCGAGGTTCTTGAACAGGCCCGCGAGTTCGGTCGGGAACGCGGACTCGATGAGCGTCTGGTAGCGACGCATGTCGACGATGTGGTCGACGTGCTCGATGTCGACGGGGCACTGCTCGACACAGGCGCCACACGTCGTGCACGACCACAGGACGTCCTCGTCGATGATGGCACCGGCCGCGTCACCGTTCGCGGTGGTGCCGGCCGGGTTGTACGCCGTCAGCGGGTTCGCGATGTCGTAGCCGGTCGAGCCGATGAGCGGCGTGCGCAGCAGGTCGACGCCGGAGTGGTCGGCGACCGTCGGCAGGCCCTTCTCGTCGACGGGCCCGGACGCGGCCGCAGCGGCCTGCAGGAACGGCGCCTTCGCGGCGGAGTGGTCGCGCAGCGTCATCATGAGCAGCTTGGGCGACAGCGGCTTTTCGGTGTTCCACGCGGGACACTGGCTCTGGCAACGACCGCACTCGGTGCAGGTGGAGAAGTCGAGCAGGCCCTTCCACGTGAAGTCCTCGACCTTGCCGACACCCAGGACGGTGTCCTCGTCGAGCTCGAGCTCCTCGACGTCCTTGAGCGGCTCGCCGTCGACCATCATCGGCTTCGCGGCGCCGAGGGCCGTGCGGCCGTCCGCGTTGCGCTTGAACCAGATGTTCGGGAACGCGAGGAAGCGGTGCCAGGCAACACCCATCGTCGTGTTGAGCGAGATCGTGATCATCCACGCCATCGAGATGAGGATCTTGATCGCGGCGATGACGACGATGAGCTGCTCGAGGCCGTCCTTGCCGATCGACTCGAACGGCTTGCCGAGGAAAAACGTCATCGGGAAGTGCAGGACGCTCGCGTGGTGGCTGCCGTCGACGCGGCCCAGCGCGTACTCGAGCGCGCGCAGGCTGACGATGCACAGACCGACGCCGAAGATCGTGAACTCGACGTAGTAGGCCTGCCAGAACGACGAACCGAAGAAGCGCGACTTGCGGCCGTCCTTGCCGGCCGAACGGCCCGGGTGGTTCTTGCGGCGGTTCCAGATGAGCCAGCAGATGCCGAGGAAGCCCGTCCACGCCATGAACTCGGTCAGCCACTCCCAGGGAGCGAACGTTCCGATGATCGGCAGCGTGAAGTCGGGGTTGAAGATCTGGCCGTAGGCGGTGACCAGGGTGAAGAACAGGATGCCGAAGCTGATCATCGTGAACCAGTGCGCGACGGCGACGATCGGCAGGCGGGACATGCGCGTGTGTCCGAGGAACTCGCGCAGCAACGTGACGGTTCGCGCACCGGGGTTGTCCGTGCGCTTTTCGGGTGCGCCGACCTTGAACCGCGCCACCATCTGTGCCACGGCGCGCACGAGCAGCGAGACGCCGATGACGGTGATGACGACGCAGATCACTGCGGCGACGATCTGGAGGGCTGACATGGGCCCCAGTCTAGACGGGGCTACCGGCCGGTAACCCGGGGGCGGGGCGATGTCGTGTCCATTTCGAATTAGTCAACGAGCACGTGTGCTATTGCCTGGCCCGTGGGCATAAACGTAGATAACGCAGAGTTGGTAAAGTCATAAGCAGTCATCGCACCGCGTCTGCTCGCCTCCTTGGGGCGAGATTGGACGCGCCGCCACCGTCGAAAGGCCCCCCTCATGCCCATCCTCGCCAACGTCACTGAGGCCATCGGCAACACGCCGCTCGTGCGCATCAACCGCATCATCGACGCCCCCGACGTCACCGTCGCGGCGAAGCTCGAGTTCAGCAACCCCGCCGCCTCCGTCAAGGACCGCATCGGCAAGGCGATCGTCGAGGCCGCGGAGGCCTCCGGCGAGCTGAAGCCGGCCGGGACGATCGTCGAGGCGACCTCGGGCAACACCGGCATCGCGCTCGCCATGGTCGGCGCCGCCAAGGGCTACGACGTCGTGCTGACGATGCCCGAGTCGATGTCGAAGGAGCGTCGCGCGCTGCTCAAGGGCTTCGGCGCCGAACTCGTCCTCACCCCCGCCGCCGAGGGCATGAAGGGCGCCGTGACGAAGGCCGAGGAGATCGCCGCCGAGCGTGACGGCGCCGTCCTCGCCCGCCAGTTCGCGAACACGGCCAACCCCGAGGTGCACCGCAAGACCACCGCCGAGGAGATCTGGCGCGACACCGACGGCGCCGTCGACATCGTCATCGCCGGCATCGGCACCGGCGGCACGATCACCGGCATCGGCGAGGTGCTCAAGGAGCGCAAGCCCGACGTGAAGATGATCGCCGTCGAGCCCGCTGAGTCGCCGATCCTCAACGGCGGTCAGGCCGGGCCGCACAAGATCCAGGGCATCGGCGCCAACTTCGTGCCCGACATCCTCAACACCGACATCTACGACGAGGTCATCGACATCGACGCCGAGACCTCCGTCGAATGGGCGCGCAAGGCCGCGACGCA
>NZ_DCNR01000018.1:8930-37531 GCF_002322065.1 Dermacoccus sp. UBA1591
CGCGCCCCGAGAACAAGGGCAAGACGATCGTCGTCATCATCCCCAGCTTCGGTGAGCGCTATCTGTCGACGATCCTGTTCGAGGGCATCGTCGACTGACATCCGTCTCATCGGCCGGGCGCGTGGTGCTGCACCGCGCGCCCCGGCGTTCGGGCACCCCGGGCGGGTGCGCCGATGATGAGCAGAGCTGTTGGGCGAGAGTCGAGTTCGAGGAGATGACGGTGGCGAAGAACCCGTTGACGCGTGCAAGGGCTGCGCTGGAGACGATGAACGAGGACGTCGACGCGGCCCTCGCACGCGACCCCGCCGGGGGTTCGCGGTTGGAGATGGCGCTCGCCTCGCCTGGTCTGCACGCTGTGTGGAGCCACCGGGTCACGCATGCGATGTGGCAGCGCGGCGGCCGCTGGAAGCTGCCGGCGCGTCTCGGATCGCAGGTGACGCGGGCCGTCACCGGCGTCGAGATCCATCCCGGTGCGACGATCGGTCGGCGTTTCTTCATCGATCACGGCATGGGCGTCGTCATCGGGGAGACGAGCGAGATCGGCGACGACTGCATGCTCTACAACGGCGTCAACCTGGGTGGGCGGACGCTCGCGAAGGTCAAGCGTCACCCGACGCTCGGGGACGGCGTGACGGTGGGTGCGGGCGCTCGTATCCTCGGCCCGATCGTCGTGGGCGATGGCGCTCAGGTCGGCGCGAACGCCGTCGTCGTCAAGGACGTGCCCGCGACGGGCGTCGCCGTCGGTGTGCCCGCGAAGGTGCGGGTGCCCGCCGTCGAGCACGACCCGTTCAGCGACCCTGCCGTCTACATCTGATCGTGTGCACTGCCCCCGCGTTGACCTCGATGTTGCCCGGGTTTCTGGGGATCGATTGCCCGAAAGCCGGGCACCATTGTCGGGTGACTGGCGCGCGGCCAGGCATGACGAAGGGGGCCGCTTCACCGATGTGGTGAAACGGCCCCCTTCGTCAGATCAGGCAGTTCAGCCCTTGGCGGCGGCCTTGAGCTTGGAACCGGCCGTCACCTTCGCGGCGTAGCCGGCCGGGATCTCGATCTCGGCGCCCGTCTGCGGGTTGCGGCCCGTGCGGGCGGCGCGCTCGACACGCTCGATCGTGAGCAGGCCGGGGAGCTGGATCTTGTCACCGCGGCCGACGGCCTCGATGATGACGTCGTTGAGGCCGGCGAGGACGGCGGTGGCGTCCTTGACGCTGACGCCGGTGCGCTGGGCGATGGTGCTGGCGAGGTCACTGCGGTTCATGAATCAATCCTGTTCTATCCGACTGGTCGTGGCCGAGACAGCCACCCGAAGGGCTGTGTTAGGCCGCGCTGTCTGCGAATCTACGCGAAATCCCGCGAGATGTCGCGCCTGACGCGGGGTTCGTCGCACGTCGTGCGCCTCGAGCGTCAGGGCGAATCGAGTGGGTGGGGGTCAGGGGAGCTTCTCGCCGCCGGGGCCGAAGCCGCTCGTGTCGGCGTGAAGGTCGCCCTTGGAGTCGCGGTGGATCGTCTCGGGCAGGTCGCTGTCGTCCTTCGCAGCGTGCTTGCCGCCGGACGTCTTCGACGAGACGGCGTCCTTCGCGTCGGCGGCCTTGGAGGTCGTCGCGTCCTTGGCGTCCGACGCCTTGCTCGCGACGCCATGCGCTGCGTCCTTGCTGACGTCAGCGGCCTTCTGGCCGACAGCCGCGGCGACGACGGGCGCCTTGGCCTTGACGGTCTCCGTCGCGGCGGTGACCTTGTCCTGCACGGCAGGGTTGCTCCAGGCCTTGTCGGCCTGCTTCTTGATCTGCTCGTAGCGCTTCTCCCCAGCGCGCGTACCGAGGACGTAGCCGACGACGCCGCCGGCGAGGAAGGAGATCTTGCCCATGATGTGGCTCCATTTCATGTGAACGGACAACTTGCCGTCGAGCCTACCCAATCTGCGTTGGCGCGCCAGTGCCTTACGATGGTTTCTCGTTGCCCGGTTGCCGTGCGACGCCTGGGTTCGGCCCTGCTGGGAGCGTCGATGACGATGCGCTCGAAGGGTCGTTGCGCGTGGTGTTCGCGGTTGGTGCAGCGACGAGGAGGGCTCGCATAGTGGCCGAGTGCACCGGTCTTGAAAACCGGAGTTGGGAAACCAACCGTGGGTTCAAATCCCACGCCCTCCGCAGATGAGTAGGACCCCCGCCGGATCAGCGACGAAGTCGCCCGGCGGGGGTCCTACTCATCTGCGGCATGACAGGCTGGGGATTTGGCAGGAGCGACGCGCGAGTGAGTGATAGCGAGCCTGCGCGGCGCGACGGTTCCCACGACCTCCCTCCTAACGGTGCAGAGCGACCCAACTGCGATTTTCGTCCACATCTGCGATTTTCGTGCACAACGATCGGCCGACTGTTGCTCCTGCACACCGTGGGTGCTTGGGTGACATGAGGGCCCCATTCGTCGGGGCTGACGGTCGACACCAGGGAGCGCTGAAATGCTCGACGACACCCAGGACACAGGCGCCCGCACCACCGCCACGCATCACGCCGGCGCCGGCGCCTACCCGTCCGGCATCCAGGGCGACGGTGTTCACGACAACACCCACCCGCCATACCCGCGCGACGGCGCTCTTGGAACCACTACCCGCGACGTCGGTGCCCGCACGTCAGGCGCCGACGCCGACGTCAGGGCCGCCGGTGGACTCGACCCTGCAGGTGCGATCGTCGCCCAGGCGAACGAGGCGCCCACCGCAGAACGCCCCGTCGAGGGCGTCGTTCAGGTTCTCTCACCCCGCCAGGTTCCGCTCGGCGGGCTGCGTGCCCTCGAGGTGCGACGCACCCTGCCGCACCGCGACCGCTCGTTCGTCGGGGCGTGGTGCTTCGTCGACCACTACGGCCCGGAACGCGGCGTCGGCATGGACGTGCCGCCGCACCCCCACACCGGGCTGCAGACGGTCTCGTGGTTGTTCGAGGGCGCCATCGAACACCATGATTCTGGTGGCGCGCACGCCGTCGTCCGCCCCGGCGAGGTCAACCTCATGACGAGCGGCCACGGCATCGTCCACTCCGAGGTCTCGACGCCCGGCACCGAGACGCTGCACGGCGTCCAGCTCTGGGTGGCACTGCCCGACGTGACCCGCGACGGCGACCGCGCGTTCGAACATCACGCGCCCGAGTGCGTGCCGCTACCGAGCGGTCAGGGTTCGGCGCTCGTCTTCATCGGCGAACTGCGCGGCGTCGCCGGTTCGCCGATCGTCACGCACACGCCGCTGCTCGGCGCCGAATTGCGCCTCGACGCGGGCGCGCGTGTCACCCTCGATGTCGACGAGGGGTTCGAGCACGGCATCCTCGTCGACACCGGCACGGTCACCCTCGACGGCGCGCGCCTCGAACGCGGCGACCTCGGCTGCGTCGACGAAGGCCGCGCGACGCTGACGCTCGACGTCGGTGATGAGCCCGCGCGCGTCATCCTGCTCGGCGGCACGCCGTTCGAGGAGGAGATCGTGATGTGGTGGAACTTCATCGGCCGCAGCCACGACGAGATCGTCCTCGCGCGCGACGAATACGAGGCGGGTGCAGAGCGTTTCGGCTCGGTCGAGGGATATGTCGGCGACGTCGAGCGCATCCCCGCGCCGACCATGCCCCCGGTTCGCCTGCGCCCGCGCAACCGTCGCGGGCGCGGCGGAGGGTGACGATGGCTCGCGAACGCGACACACGTCGCATCGCGACGAACCCGCCGACCATATGCCCAGCCCCGCAACGAGGACCGCCCGTCGCATGACTCGCTCAGCCCGACCCCATCGAAGGAGAACGCCGTGTCCGACCTGACGTTGACGAAGAACACCGACGCCAACCGCTACGAGGCGTGGGACGGTGACGCCCTCGCCGGGTTCGCCGAATATCAACTCACCGATCAGCTCATCGTGTTCACGCACACCGAGGTCGATCCGAGCTACGAGGGCAAGGGCGTCGGCTCACAGGTCGCGAGGTTCGCGCTCGACGACGTGCGCGCCGACGGCACTCACGACGTGCTGCCACTGTGCCCGTTCATCAAGGGCTGGATCGGGCGTCACCGCGAATACGTCGACCTCGTCCACGGCGCACCCGAGACCACGGCGAAGGACGGACGCATGCCCGCCGAGCCCAAGGGTCCTGACGGCGTGCCCCGCGTCGACAGTCCGGACGCGGCCACCGATCCTCACCGCCCGTCCGAGTCTGACGGCACTGACGGCGTGCGCCGCGTCGACGTCATCGTCATCGGTGGCGGGCCGACGGGCGAGAACGTCGCTCAGTACGCCCATGACGGTGGGCTGAGCGTCCTGCTGATAGAGGGCGAACTGCTCGGCGGTGAGTGCTCCTATTACGCGTGCATGCCGAGCAAGGCGCTGCTGCGCCCGCTCGACGTCAGGGCGACCAGCGAGCACCTGCCCGGCCTGCGGCCCGCCGAGCTCGACGTCGCAGCGCTGCTCGCACGCCGCGACGCGTGGGTCTCGCACTACGACGACACCTCCCAGCTCGACTGGGCGACGGGCGCAGGCCTCGACGTCATGCGCGGCCACGCGCGTCTCATCGGCGAGAAGACGGTGAGCGTGAGCTCGGACGGCGGCGCGAGCACCGTCGTCGAAGCGGACGTCGCCCTCGTGCTGGCGACGGGTTCGGTGCCCGTCGTCCCGCCGATGTTCGCCGACCTGCACGCCTGGGGGTCGCGTGACGCGACGGGCGTCGTCGAGGTGCCTGACCGGCTCGTCATCGTCGGCGGCGGGGTCGTCGCCTGCGAAGCCGCGACGTGGATGCGCGCCCTCGGCAGCAGCGTCACGATGCTCGTGCGCGGTGATGCGCTGCTCACGGACCAGGAACCATTCGCCGGCGCGGCCGTCCTCGACGCGCTGCGTACGGCCGGCGTCGACGTCCGCCTCGCCACCCGAATCACCGACGCCAGCCGCGCCGGCGCCGCCGACACCGGCCTCGGTCGCGTGCACGGCGGGCCGGTGACGCTCACCGTCGAACGAGATGAATCGGGCAGCGAGCGGATCGTCGCCGACGAACTCCTGCTCGCCACCGGCCGTCGCCCGCGCCTCGACGACGTCGGTCTCGACGCGGTCGGCGTCAACGCGGACGACGTGCGCGCCGGGCGCCTGCCGACCTGGCTGCACGCCATCGGTGACGCCGGCGGCGGCGCGCCGCTGACACACATGGGCAAGTACGAGGCGCGCGTGCTCGGCGCCCGACTCGCCGGCGCGCACGAGACGCCGCCGCCGCGTGACGTTCCCGTCCCTCAGGTCGTGTTCACGGACCCGCAGGTCGCGGCGGTCGGCTCGAGCGAGGCTCAGGCGCGCGAAGCGGGGCATGACGTCGTCACCGTCGCGGTGCCGTTCGCGAGCGCCGCGGGTACGGCTCTGCTGCGTGACGACGGTGTGGGGAGCGCCAAGATCGTCGTCGACCGTGCCACCGGGTGCCTGCTCGGCGCGACGTTCGTCGGCCACGAGGCGGCCGAACTCGTCCACGCGGCGACGGTCGCCATCGTCGGCCAGGTGCCGGTCGGCGTCCTTCGGCACGCGGTGCCGAGCTACCCGACGTCGTCGGAGCTCTGGCTGCGCCTGCTCGAGGAGCTGCCGACGAACCTGCGCTGACGCGTGACGACGGGGCGCTCGGGGGCATGACGGGCGCCCCGTCGAGCACGCACAAAGGGACGGTTGCGTCGTACATCACAGGGCAAGAGCTACGCGTTGACGGGCGGCACCGGCGTCGCGGGCTCCGGTACAGCCGGCACGCCGAACGGCGGCTGCAGTGGTCCTGCCGGTTCAACAGCCCAGGTCTGCAACACGTACATCGGCATCTCACTCACGAACTCCTCCGGCGCGAGCAGCGCCAACCCGGCCTCCGTGTCGCTCAGTTACCTCGTGACTGTCGACGGCTACGGCACGACAACCGTGACGCTCAACGTCGCGTCCTTCATCAAGGACGGCACCAAATGGGCGGGGTCGGGCGTCACGTTCTGCTGACCATCGGAGCGCCGTGTCGGCTCACAACGCCTCCCCACCCAAGGATGGTGTGTCATGAACGCGCGCTATTTCGCGCTTTCGTGACACAACATGGGCCGTCTCGATGCTCATTCTGCTCGGAGCGCCTGAGCCCCGACGGGGCCTGAACGGCCGCCTGTTTCGCCACTTTCGCTGACAGGACCGGTGCGACGTCAGCGCCTCAGCGCACCCGGTAGTCGATGGGTTTGCAGACGCCGGCGTTCGATTTCTCGGCCGAGCAGGCCGTCAGCCCGACGAACAGGTCGGCTTCGGCGCGGATGGCGAAGACGTCGCCCGCCTGCGTCGGCGGCGGGTCGATGTGCAGTTCACCGTCGGGGCTCGTCCACACGTCCATGAAGATGTTGAGCGTCGTGCCGATGTGGTCGGGCGCGACGCCGACGGGTTCGAGCGCGCCGCACAGGTTCGCGAAGCAACTCGGGTGCGGGGCGCCGTCGAACTCGGGGTAGAGGATGTCGAACGTCTGCTGGCTGCACGGCGTCACCGTCATGTCGTGGATGCCCACCGAGTCCGCGACGATCGTCGCCATGACGCTGCTGCGGTTGCTCCACAACCGGTGCCCCGTCGATGGGTACAACGTGTTGTTGTAGTCGACGGTGCGCCCCGCCGAGAAGCACTCGGCGATGTCGTCCTGCATGACGGCGTAGAAGTCGCTCACCTGCTCACCACACGGGTCGACGACCTCGAGCACCTGACCGGCCGCCAGCGGCACGAGCACCCCCGTCTGCGGGGCGATGCGCGACCAACCGTCGGCGGGAGCTTCGGGGCCGCCCGCGTACGGCGGCCGCGGCGTCGGCGGGTGGGGGGAGCGCGGGCGTCGCGGGTCAGTCATCAGGATTCTCCTTCGAAGGGTGCGCGGTGAACGGGGCACGCCAGTCGTCCTCCACGTGCCGCCCAGAGTACTGACGCGCCTCCGACGAGCGTCCATGATCGGTGACGACCGGATTGATCGAACCCTGCAACGCAGCATCGCGGCGGCGGATCGCGTCGCGCATCCGGTCGAAGCCGCCGTCAGCTCGCAGCTGCTCGAACTGATCGTGCAGGTTGAACACGACCGTCGTCAGCGGAGCACGGCGCGCGATGCGCGAGGCCTGCGGATGCAGCCCGACGAGGAAGAACGGCACGCCGCCGAGGCTGAAACTGAAGTGCGGTGACGTCGTGTCGGGCGACACGCGCTCGGCCCACGGCGCGTCGTCACGATCGTGCAATCGCTGCAGCATGCCCCACAGGAGGTTCTCGAACTCCCGCTCGTCGCCCACCCGCGGGCGACGGAAGACGGCGATGAACGAGCCGAACTCGCGCGGGCCACGCTCGATCGCGGCGAAGTCGGCCAGCTCAGCGCTGAGCGTCGAGAGACACGCGTCATCGGTCATGTCGTCGAAGACGCGGACGAGCGCGCCGTCGCGTTTCAGCGCCGAACGCGCTCCGAGGCACGGAAACCGAGGGTGCTCGATCATCGCGCCGATGACGTCGCGGATGGCTGCCTCGTCCGCGCCCTCGAGGCCCGCGTCGGCTTGTTCGGCGAGCCAGTCGGCGAGGTCAGGGGCCTGCGACTCGTCGTCATCGGTTGGGTGCGTCGACGAGCCGGATGATGAGGTGGGTGCCGCAGCTGGCGGCCAGTGATCGTCAGACACATGACCACCGTAGCCGCGCGCCAGACCCCACAACACGGCTTGAGGGCGCGTCTGCACGTCCATCGCGCGGTAGGCGCCTCTGATGTGCGACTTGACGCTGTTGACGCTCAGGTGCAGGCGCTCGGCGATCTGCGCGTTCGGCATGCCCGAGCAGATGAGATCGACGATCTGCGCCTGACGTGCGGTCAGCCCGTCGGAGGGGACGGTCGGCCGCGCGTCCGTGGGGGAGGGTCGAAGCACCGCGGGGCGGACGATTCGGCCCGCGACCACGTCATCGACCCCGGCGCGCAGATCGGCGGCGCTCGCCGACCGTCCGACGACTCCCGACGCGCCGTGCGCGAGGAGCCGGCTGATGGCGGCCTCGTCGGTGTGCAGCGACGACACGAGCAGCTTCGTCGTCGGGTTCGCGGCGTGCAGCGCGCGTAGTTGATCCCAGGCGTTGCGGTTGGGTTCGTTCCACTCGAGCACGGCCACGTCGGCATCGAGCGCGAGATCCTCGGCGCGCAGGCCCGGGCCACGCACGAGCACGAGGCGTGTCGCGACGCCGAACGCGTCGAGAGCCGCCATCGCGCCGCATCCGAACAGCTCGCTACGTGCGACGACGGCGACGGTGAGGCGGGGCACAGCTCTCCTTCGAGCGATCCGACGATCAAGGGTCGTGAGGTGTCGGTGGTGATGAGAAGTGTTGTCGCTCACCGTGTTTCGCGCCACACCCGCAAGGAGGTGAAGCGTCGGCTGCCTGATGGACCGCCGTTGCGCGGCGCCATGCTGGAAAGTGGTGAGCGCGTCAGGGCCGGCCGTCGACGTGCAGTCCGCGGGCGACGCCCCACAGCACCGCCTCGCTGCGGGAGGCGACGCCCATGGTGCGGTAGGCGGAGCGGATGTAGCTCTTGAGCGTGTTGAGGGAGACGTTGAGTTCGTGCGCGATCGCGCCGTTGGGCAGGCCGCGGCAGATGAGCGTGACGGCCTGCGCCTCTCGCTCGGTGAGCCCCTCGGCGCGCCCGGGCCACCAGTCGTCACCCAGCTCGACGGGGAACGCGGGGTCGACGACGCGCTCGCCGCGGGCGACGCGTTCGAGTGCGGTGACGAGCTCGTCGGCCGTCGCGTGCTTCGTCAGCACGCCCGCGACGCCGAAGTCGGTGAGCGCACCGACGTGCGCCTGCGGAGGGTCGTTGGTGTAGACGACGAGGCGCGCGACGGCGGCTGTGTCGCGCAGGCGCGCCAGCGTCGCCCACCCCGGCTCGGGGGCGGCGAAGCAGTCGAAGAGCGCGACGTCGGTGGGTTCGGTGGGCACGCCGCGGCTGCACGTCGCCTCGACGCGTGCGGCGTAGGGCGCGAGCAGTGCCTGAAAACCGGCCATGACGAGGGCGTCGTCGTCGACGAGGGTGACGCGCAGTGCGCGGGGTGCGGGCGTGCCCCTCGACTCCTCACCCGTCGCCAGACGGAGGTGTGCGGCTCCATCCGGGCTCGGGTGGGACGACATGGGGATACCTTGCCAACATGTTGCGACACAAGGAAATCAACCATGACGAACTTCCGACATCCACCGAGTTGCGTCGGGCTGGTCGCGCGCACGGTGACCTCCTAGGCTGACGGTGACACCCGTTCTCGCAGACCTGCAGGAGGTCGATCATGGAATCGCGCGACAAGTTCGTCACCAGCTACGTCGCTCATCACTGGGCCGCATCGAAGGGTGGGCTCGACCTGTTCGAGCGCGCGTCGCGCTCGCAGAGTTCGGCGCGCACGCGGAAGGTGCTCGCGACGCTGACGCGGGAGATCGCCGAGGACCGCGCACGCCTGCGCGTCATGGCCGACGCGCTCGGGGTGGGTGAGGCGCGGCTCGCGCAGCTCGCGCTGAGCGTCGGCGAGACCGTCAGCCGCGTGAAACTCAACGGCCGTTTCGTGCGCCGCTCGCCGCTGAGCGACGTGCTCGAACTCGAGGCGCTGCTGGCGGCCGTTCGTGGCAAGCGGGCCGGCTGGGAGGGCATGCGCGTGCTCGCGATCAACGATGCGCGCATCGACGTCGCCGAACTCGACGACCTCATCGTGCGCGCCGACAGCCAGATCGAACGCCTCGTCGCCGCCCATGCCGAAGCGGCCGCGACGCTGCGCTGAGCTGACATCCGCTGCGCTCCGCTGGCGAGCCGTCGGACGAGTCACCCCGCTGGACCGCGCGGGCGCCTCGCCCTGCCTGACCGCCCTGACGCGGCCTGACCCCAGCTGCCCAGGTTGGTCGGTGGTGTCCGCCATGTGTGGCGTCCCTCCCGAGGCGCTTTCATGGGCGCCACCTGCTGGCCAGTAAAAACAAGGGTCATTCAAGTATGGCGCGCACCACAGTGCATGCCGCCGCTACATTCGAGGTGAAGTTCATCAGCACCCTGCTGTGCAACGTCATCGACGGCGAGGCACACGGGGAGGGCCGACTGGATGTCGTCAACCCCAGCACCGGCCAGGTCGTCGCGACGTCGCCGATCAGCGGCGCCAGGGACGTCAACGCCGCGTTCGACGCGCCGGGAAGGCCGCGAAGACGTTACGGGCAGGTCAAGGTCACCGAGGTGGCGCGCAAGGCCGTCGCCGCGTTCATCGCGACCGTCGTAGCCGGCCCCAGAACGCACAGCCGTGCCAACGTCGGCATCGACAAGCCCCGCACCGACGGCGACAGGCCGGCCTGGTACTGCGCGGCCCCAGGTGTTGTGATTCCAAGCTCCGGGGGAGCGGGCGGCCGCTGCGTCACCTTCGACGATGGGATGGCGGGTGACTCACGGGTCGGCGCGTAGTTGCGTGCCTACCCGTGAGTTACCCGCTCTCCCGTCGTATGGCCGGGGGTGGGGCCGACGCGCTCAACCCATCGCGACGATGCGCTTGGCTTCCTCGACGGCGCCGTCGAACGCGAGCTCGGGGCGGGTGCGCAGCAGGTCGGTCGCGCGAGCATGTTCGGTGACGGCCGCGTCTTGGCTCCGGATTGCCGACCTGACCGCTGGGACGGCGGCGTCGCCGAGACCGAGCAATGCGACGCTCAACGCCATCTGCGTGCCGGCGTCACCACGGCCGAACTCTTCGACCAATTCGTCAGCGAGAGAGCCATGTTGACTCTGCGGGGCCAGTGCGGCGGCCGCGCGCCAAGCGGTGCGGGCGAGATCGTCGTCGGCGTCGTGCAGGAACTCGGGCGTGATCCAGGGCCATGCGCGCTCGTCGCCGACCTTCGACAGCACGTGCAACGCCTGCGTGCGCGCCTGGATGTTCTTCGACGCCAGCTCGCGCTGAACGCGCGGCAGGACGTCGTCAGCCGGCAGGCGCGTCAGCGCCCAGGCGAGGGTCTCGCGGACGAAGAAGTCGGGCTCGACGCCGCAGCGACGCACGAGCGTCTCCAGCAGGTCGGGATGCGGATGTGTGCCCGCCGCCATCGCGGCCTGCAACCGCACCGACTGATCCTGCACGTCGAGGGCGCGGGCGATGTTCGCGGCGTACTGCTCGGGCGTCATGCTCACTGCAGCGCCCGTCGCGCCCGCACTATTCCGCGCACCATTCCAGGCGGCGCCGCCTGGACGTAGAACGCACGATGGCGGGTAACTCACAGGTCGGCGCCTAACCGCGCGCCTACCCGTGAGTTACCCGCCATCCTGTGGTGGCCGGGCGGCCGGGTGGCCCAGCGTCTCGGTGGACGCCGACCCGATCCCAGGCCGTCAGTGCGTCAGGGCTTGAGGACGACCTTCTGGCAGCCGTCCTGCTTCTTCTGGAACACGTCGTACATCGTCGCCGCTTCGTCGAGCCCGACGCGGTGCGTCGCGAGCTGCTCGACGCCGAACGGGTCGGCGTCGACGAGCACGTCGCGCAGCTCGTCGGTCCACTGCTTGACGTGGCACTGGCCCATGCGCATCGCGATGCCCTTGTCGAACATCTGCATCATCGGCATCGGGTCGAGCGCGCCGCCGTAGACACCGGAGACGGAGACGGTGCCGCTGCGGCGGACGCTGTCGATCGCGGCGTGCAGCGCGGCGAGACGGTCGATGCCGGCCTTCTTCGCGAGCGGCTCCGAGATCGCCGACGGCAGCTTGCTCACGGCCGACAGGCCCGCAGCGGCAACCGGGTTGCCGTGTGCCTCCATGCCGACGGCGTCGACGACGCCGTCCGCACCGCGCCCGCCCGTCAGGTCGCGCACCGCGTCGCCGACGGCGCTGACCTGCGAGCCGTCGAGGTCGTCGAGGTTGATCGTGCGGGCGCCGCGGGCCTTCATGCGCTCGAGGCGCTCCGGCACGCGGTCGACGACGATGACGTCCTCGATCCCCAGGTACTGCGCGCTCGCGACGGCGAGCTGACCGACGGGGCCGGCGCCCATGACGGCGAGCGTGTCGCCGGGGCGCACGTTCGCCCATTGCACGCCCTGCCACGCGGTCGGCAGGATGTCGGACAGGTAGAGGTAGCGCTCGTCCTCGCCGGCCTCGGGCACCTTGATGGGGCCGAAATCGGCGTGCGGCACGCGGACGTAGTCCGCCTGGCCGCCGGGCACCGCACCATACAGGCTCGTGAAGCCGAACAGGCTCGCGCCGGTGCCCTGGTCGACGTTCTGCGTCGTCTCGCACTGCGCGAACAAGCCTCGGTTGCACATCCAGCAGTGGCCGCAGGAGATGTTGAACGGCACGACGACGCGGTCGCCGGGCTTGAGGTTCGTGACGCCCGAACCGACCTCCTCGACGATGCCCATGAACTCGTGGCCGAGGATGTCGCCCTTCGTCAGGAACGGCGCGAGGACGGTGTAGAGGTGCATGTCCGAACCGCAGATCGCGGTCGAGGTGACGCGCACGATCGCGTCGGTGGGCTCCTGGATGCTCGGGTCGGCGACCTGCTCGACCGAGACCTTGCCCTGGCCCTGCCAGGTGAGTGCTCGCATCAGTTTCTCCTCGAGAGGATCACCGCGACGTGCGGCGATCAGGTGGTGGGGATGGGGTGGTGGGGAGCGTGGTGCCGGGAGCCGCCGCGCGTCGGTTCGGCTCCCGGGTTCGTCACAGCTCGGTCGTGGCGCTCTGGCCCTTCGGACGCTCGCCGCTGACGCGCGCCTTGACGATGCTCGCGAGCGCGGAGGCCTTGCCGCCGGGCTGGCCCCAGAACTGCGCGGACTCGCTGACGACGCGGACGAGACCGAGGTCCGGGTCGTCCTTGCCGCCGTCGTACCACGCGGCGACGTCGTCGCCCCACAGCTCGTCGACCTTGGCGCGGTCGTCGACGAACTCGACGCGTCCCGCGACGGACAGCCACGAACCGAGGTGCGCGAACGACAGGTTGACCTGCGGGTTGCTCTGCAGCGCCTGCGCCTGCTCGGTGCCGAGGCCGACGAAGAACCACACGTCGGCGTCGTCCGTCACCTCCTGCGGCGTCATCGGGTGGCTGTGCAGGGCCCCGTCGACTGCGATCGAGGTGAGCATGACGAAGCGCTCACCACGCATGATCTCGACGACCTGCTCCTGCGAGATGTCGGACTTCGGGGTTCCAGCAGACATGGTGCGTGCCTTTCGTCGGGGGTCTGGGATGCTCGGGTGGTTGGGTTCAAATCTTCGGGTGGCGCGACCCGGGGCCGCTCAACCCTCGGGTTCGAGGTTGCTGCGCGACGCGCGATCACCGAGCGTCGTGAGGAGCTTGACGAATCGTCCGGCCTTCGGTGCGAGCTTCGATCCGGGGACAGGCGTCGTCGCACCGGGAACGGGCCCGGGCAGCGCACGCCCGACGAGGCCCATGACGCGCGTCGTCACGCCCGGCATGACGCCGTGGACGCGTGCGCCGAGCTTCGCGGCGGGCGTGAGGATGACGTACGGCTTGCCGGCGAGGACGCCGTCGACCATGCGTCGCGCGGCCTTCGTCGCGTCCATGCTGACGAACGGCAGCGACGCGGCGGGCGCAAACCACGCGTATTCGGCCTGCGCGTTGCCGTAGAACTGTGCGGCCGTGTGCGAGCCGGTGCGCATCAACCCCGGGGCGATGACGGTGGCGCTCACGCCCGTGCCGGCGAGCGACGCGGCGAGGCCCTCGGTGTAGCCGACGGCCGCGAACTTCGCCGTCGAGTAGGCGAGCAGGTGCGGTGCGCTCAGCAGGCCGCCGATGGAGGTGACGACGCCGAAGCGCCCGCGCCCGCGTTCGCGCATGCCGGGGATGACGGCGTCGGAGAGGTTGATCGGCCCCCACGCCATGATGTTCATCGCGCCTTCGATGTGCTCGTGCGTCGTGTTATAGGCCGGGCCGACCTCTATGACACCGGCGACGTGGATGGCGACGTCGATCGGGCCGTGCTCGCGCTCGACCTGGGCGACGGCTCGAGCCACCCCGTCGCGATCACTCACGTCCATGACGATCGTCGAGACGGCACTGCGCGCGTGGCCGTGGGAGACAAGCGTGTCGGCGGCCTTCGCCAGGGCGTCGGCGGAGCGAGATGCGAGGACGACGCGGTGCCCGGCGTCGGCGAGGGCGGTGGCGACGAGAAAACCCAGCCCGCGCGAGGCTCCCGCGACGAGTGCCAAGGGCTTCTCTGACGAAGCCGATGCATTCTGGTTCGGCGAACTGACCGGGTGATCCGACTGGCTGCGCGACGTCTCCATGAGTTTCACCCTAGAGTCGATCCCTAATTTTTCCAATGGGTTTCGCCTCTCACACCGAGTCGTCACCCACACGGGTGCCCGGCGGCTCATGTCCCGTCAGCGCCCTGGGCCTCGCTGCGATCCTTGTCCACATCTGCGATTTTCGTCCACATCCGTAGGGGCGTGGTGAGAGGGGGTGCGGTGGCCTTACTCTCCGGCATAGGGTCGAGAGGCCATGATCGAACGACCACCAGCATGAGGAGAGCCATGAGCGACAACGAGCGCACCACGAGCCCCGACACGCGCGGCACCGGGGACGAGCTGCACCAGGGGGTGAGCGGTGGCAACGCCATGACGACGTCGCAGGGTATTCCGGTGACCGACGACCAGAACCAGCTGCGTGCGGGCGACCGCGGCCCGTCGCTGCTGCAGGACGCCGCGTTCCGCGACAAGATCATGCACTTCGACCACGAGCGCATCCCGGAGCGTGTTGTCCACGCCCGCGGCTACGGCGCGCATGGCGTGTTCGAGAGCTACGACGACCACAGCGACCTCACGGCCGCCTACCTGTTCGGCAAGAAGGGCCGTCAGACGGAGACGTTCGTTCGTTTCTCGACGGTCGCCGGCAACATGGGCTCCGCCGACCTCGCGCGCGACGTCCGTGGCTTCGCGACGAAGTTCTACACCGAGGAGGGCAACTGGGACCTCGTCGGCAACAACATCCCCGTCTTCTTCATCCAGGACGCGATCAAGTTCCCCGACCTCGTGCACTCGGTCAAGGAGGAGCAGGACCGCGGTTGGCCGCAGGCGGCGAGCGCGCACGACACGTTCTGGGACTTCATCTCCCTCATGCCCGAGTCGACGCACATGGCCCTGTGGGCGATGAGCGACCGCGCGATCCCGCGCAGCTTCCGCTTCATGGAGGGCTTCGGCATCCACACCTTCCGCTTCGTGACGGCCGACGGCAAGAGCTCGTTCGTCAAGTTCCACTGGAAGCCCGTGCAGGGCATGCAGTCGGTGGTCTGGAACGAGGCCGTCAAGATCAACGGCGCCGACGCCGACTTCCACCGTCGTGACCTGTGGAACGCGATCCAGAGCGGCGACTTCCCCGAGTACGAACTCGGTGTCCAGGTGTTCGACGACGCGTTCGCCGACAGCTTCGACTTCGACGTGCTCGACTCGACGAAGATCATCCCCGAGGAGATCGTCCCGATCCGCCCGCTCGGCAAGATGACGCTCAACCGCGTCGTCGACAACGTCTTCTCCGAGACGGAGCAGGTCGCGTTCATGACGCAGAACGTCGTGCCCGGCATCGACTTCACGAACGACCCGCTGCTGCAGGGCCGCAACTTCAGCTACCTCGACACGCAGCTGTCGCGCCTCGGCTCGACCAACCACACGCAGCTGCCCGTCAACGCGCCGAAGTGCCCCGTCGCGCACTTCCAGCGTGACGGTCACATGCAGTTCGCGCACCAGAGGGGCCGCGCCAACTACGAGCCGAACGGCTTCTCGGGTGACGACCGTGGCCCGCGCGCGCTGACGACGTTCCAGCCGGACACGTACCCGACGAAGGTCGAGGGTGAGGCGCGCCGTCTGCGTGCGGAGTCGTTCGCCGACCACTACAGCCAGGCCAATCAGTTCTGGAAGAGCCAGACGGAGGTCGAGCAGAAGCACATCGTCGACGCGTTCGCGTTCGAGCTCGGCAAGTGCGAGATCCCCGAGATCCGCACGCGCATGCTCGGCAACCTGCGCAACGTCGACGAGTCGCTCGCGCAGCGCGTCGCCGACGAGCTCGCGATGGAGCTGCCGGAGGCCTCGCCCGCGAAGGTGGCGCCGCGTCACGACCTGCCCGTCTCCGACGCGCTGAGCATCGTGAAGAACGGACCCGACAGCTTCGCCGGCCGCAGGATCGGCGTCGTCGTCAGCGACGGAACCGACGCCGACCTGCTCGCCGCGGTGCGTTCGGCCGCCGAGGCCGAGGGCACGGTCGTCGAGATCGTCGCGAAGGCCGTCGGTGGCGTCACGCTGTCGAACGGTGAGAAGCTCGCCGCCGATCACGCCATCGCCGGTGCGCCGTCGGTGCTGTTCGACGCCGTCGCGCTGCTGCCGTCGGCTGACGGTGCGGCGGCGCTCGGCAAGGTCGCCGAGGCTCGTGACTTCGTGACGGACGCCGTCGCGCACAACAAGTTCCTGGCCCTCGGCCCGGACGCGTCGGGTCTCATCGAAGCCGCGGGTGTGGCGTCGAAGAAGGACGACGGGTTCGTCGACGTCAGCGACGCGGCCGGCGCGAAGGGCTTCGTCGAGACGTGCCGTGCGCTGCGCTTCTGGAAGCGGGAGCTCTCCGCTTGAGCGAACCCTCTCGTGCGCTGTGCCGCCCCGATATCCCTGCTGGGGACGTCGGGGCGGCGCTTGCCGCTGCCGGTGAATTCGCTTCCGCCGCAGCGGCGTTGGGCCGCGACAGCGCGGTGTATCTCGACACGCTGCGATCGCTCGGCGCCTTTGACCTGACGACGGCCCGCGTCATCGAACCGCACCTCGACGCGCTTGCGATCCTCGCCGAGGCGGGGGTTGCGCCGGGCGACGTGCTGCCCGGCGGTGGGGACGGCGCCTGGGGTGTGTTCGCGGCGCGGGCGCCGGGCCTCGCCGCGCGTCGCGAAGGTGACGGCTGGGTGCTCGACGGGGTGAAGCCGTGGTGCTCGCTCGGTGAGCAGTTGCCGCATGCGCTCGTGACGGCCGGTACGCCTGAAGGGCAGCGGTTGTTCGCCGTCGACCTCACGGATGCGCGGGTGCGCGGCGCCGAGGAGCCTTGGGTGTCGCGTGGGCTCGTCGCGATCCGTTCGACGTCGCTGACGTTCGACGCGATGCCCGCGACGCCCGTCGGGGAGCCAGGTTTCTACCTCGGCCGTGACGGTTTCGCGTGGGGTGGCATCGGTGTCGCCGCCGTCTGGGTGGGCGGCGTGGACGGCCTCGTCACAGCGGTTCGTGCGGCTGCGGGGCGGCGTGAACCCGATCAGATCGCGCTCATGCATCTGGGCCGGCTCGAGGTCATCACGTATCTGCTCGACGCGGTACTCGCCGACGCAGCCCGCGCGATCGACGGTGGAAACGCCTGCGGTGCAGCGGGTCTCGCGTTGTCGTCGCGCGTGCGAGCAGTCGTCGCCGATGCGGCGGAGCAGGCGCTGACGATCTGTGGCCAGGCGCTCGGCCCCGGCCCGTTGACGAGCGACGAGACCCACGCGCGGCGCGTTGCCGACCTCGGCGTCTACGTGCGCCAGCACCACGCCGAACGCGACCTCGCCGCCATCGGCGCTGCCACGCTGGAGCGTCACTGATGCGCGGGATGCCCGCCGCGCCGGCCTCGTGGTCGTCGCGGGAGCCCGGCACGAGCGAACGCACGTGGTTGCGAGGGACGCCATGGGCGTCGCTTGGCCACCTCGACGTCGAAGCCCTCGCTGCCCGGTACAGCCGCGTCGTCGTCGTCGCGGCTCACCCCGACGACGAGACCCTCGCCGTCGGCGCATTCTTGGCGATGCTCGCGGACGCGGGGTTGCCCGTAGACGTCGCCCTCGTCACCGACGGCGAGGGATCGCACTCTGCGGCAACGGGATTGACATTCGAGGTCGTCCGCGAAGTCCGTCGTCGCGAGTTCGACGACGCTCTCGGTGTGCTGCTCGGCGGGGCGCTCGGGCGGGTTGAGCGCCTTGCGCTACCTGACGGCCGCGTCGCTGACCACCGTGCCGAGCTGGCCGCTGCGCTGGAGCGCGTCGTGCGGGTAACTGCGGCGGAGGCATCCACGGTGTCGGGCCAGTCGCCCTCGAGAGCGGTCGGCCGCGATGACGCAGCCACCGATGTGACCTCGACGGTGACGCCGTCGATGACGCCGGTGCGTGGGTCGGGAACTGAACGGGTGCTCGTCGTCGCCCCGGCGGAGGCCGATGCGCACATCGACCACGACACGTGCGGAGCCGTGGCGCGTGACGTCGCGGCGCAGCTCGGGGCGGCGTGCGTCAGCTATCCGTTGTGGTGGTGGCACTGGGGCGACCCATCGTCGGTCGCCGAAACAGTCTGGGAGAGCAGCGTTCTCGCTGTCCCGGACGTCGCCTCGCTCCAGCGCAAACGCGCGGCCATCGCGGCGTACTCGTCACAGATCGGGACGTTCGCGCGCCCCGCAGCCGAACCTGCGATGCTCGACGCCGGCGTCCTCGCCCACTTCGAACGTCTCGTCGAGACACTCTTCGACCCCGATGGCGCGCTGCCCCGCGTCGCCTCGTCCGATGACGGACGCACGCCGGCGGCATCCTTCGACGCGATGTTCGAGGGCAGCGACGACCCGTGGGGTGTCGAGACGCGCTGGTACGAGCGGCGTCGCCGTGCCCTCATCGAGGCGATGCTGCCTGACGAGCATCTCGGGCGCGTGCTCGATCTCGGATGCTCCACGGGCGCCCTGACGCAGGTGCTCGCCGAGCGCGCCGACGGCGTGGTCGCGGTCGACGGGAGCGCCCAGGCGCTGGCGCGCGCTCGTCGACGTGACGTCGACGGCGTCGACTGGCGCCACGCCGAACTGCCTTCTGTGCTCGATGAACTCGCCGACGAAGGGCAGCGGTTCGACACCGTCGTGCTGAGCGAGATCGGCTACTTCCTCGACGGCGCGACGCTGCTGGCGACCCTTGCCGGCATCGACGCACTGCTGCGCGATGACGGTGTCGTCGTCGTGGCGAACTGGCTGCACCCGACGCGTGACATCCCCCTCGACGGGCGTCTCGTCGATGAGCAGGTGCGCCTCGTGTGGCCGACGCTCGCGCGTTACGAAGACGACGACGTCGCCATCGTGGTCGCTCGCCCGAGCAACGGCGATGCCCCGACCGCCGCATCGGCCCCCGTGTCGCGCGACACCCGCGCCGTCCTGCGAATCCCGTCCACATCGGCGAATCCTGTCCACACCGGCGATTTTCGTCCACATTCGTCGGCTGACGGCGAGCGCGGCATCGGCGCCGTCAGCAGCGAAAGTGCCAGAGATGACGTCGAAGGAGGCGCCTCATGACAACGCCTGCCGTCGAGGCGACGCCTCGCAACCTGCACTACGGCGAGTTCTACGGTCTCGCCGACCCCGTGCCGACGTCCGACCCTGACGGCCGCCCGGTGCTCGCCGTCCACGGCAACTGCCAGGCGGAGTCGCTGCGCGTACTTCTCGACGGTCGGTACGGCGATCGCATCCGCACGATCCGCCTCGTCCCGGCGCACGAACTGGTCGCCGATGACGTGCCGCACCTGCATCGCACCCTCGCGCAGGCCCAGTACCTCGTCACACAACCCGTCGCCCCCGGGTATCGCGGCCTGCCCGTCGGCACGGAAGAACTGCGCACGGCGGCGCCGCACGTCAGGTCGACGATCGTGCCCGTCATGCGGTGGGCGGGGCTGCACCCGGCGCAGGTCATCGTCCGCACGCCCGCGGGCGAGCCGCCGATCGTGCCGTATCACGATCTGCGCGTCATCGCGGCGTGCCGCCGAGCGGGTGACCACGCGGCTCGTGTGACGAGCGCCGACCTGCCGCAGCTCGACGAGCGCGCCGTCGCTGCCCTGCGCGACGCATCCCTCGCCGAGCTGACGCGGCGCATCGAGGCGCACGGCGCCGTCGACATTCGTGATGCCCTCACGCGCCCTGGACGCCGCAGCGTCCACGTCATCAACCACCCGACGAACGACGTCCTCGTCGAGGTCGCCGACCGCATCGCGGCCGCCCTCGACCTCGGCGCACCCCGCGAGTACGACCCTGGCCGGTCGCTGCTCGGCGCCCTCGTCGCGCCGATGGACGAGCGCGCCGCCGCGCTCGCGCAGGTGCCGATGAGCGATGACGACGTCGCCCGCGTGTGGCAGGTGCGCGGTCAGGCGGTGGGCGAGGACGAGCTCGTCGCCGCCCACGCCGCGTGGTACGCCGAGCACCCGCAGGCACTCGCGGACGCGGTGCGTCGACATGCGACGTTGCTCGAGATCGTGGACGGTGACGTGTGAGCGCCGCACCGAGCGGCGATGCGTTCGAACATTCGACGGACGTCAAGATGACGAGAAGCCCCGTCGCACATGACAATACGAGGATGACGACGACGCGCCCGGCGAGCACTGCCGCTGAGGACCCCCGCAGCGCGCACGTTGCATCGGGTGATGCGGCTGCAACCGTCGACCACCTCCTGCTCGGCCCGCCCGAGCACGGGGTGACGCGCCACGGGGCGGCTCTCGCCGGTGCGCGCCGCACGTCGATGCTCGACGTGGGGACCGGCGCGCGTGACCTCGCGGCGTACCTCGCGGACGATGCGGGGCCCGTGCATGTTCACCTCACCGACGCGCTGCTCGGCGCCGACCACCGGGCGATCGAAGCCGGGGTGCGCGCGATCGAGGGCGCCGCGCGGCCCGTGCACGTCACGCTTCACGACATTCCGCAGCCCGCCGAGGGGCAGGCGCGCTACGAACGTCGCGCTGCGCTGTATGCGCGCATCGTCGCGGCCGCCGCGTCTGTTCAGGTGTGCAGCGAGGCCGAGCGCGCGATGCTGGGTGACGTCGTCGCGGCGCCTGCCGGTGACGCTGACAGCGCCGCTCGGGGTTTCGGCGACGCCGATGTCGCTGGTGTCGGTGTCGTCACGTTGCCGGTCGATGCGCGAGCGAGTGCAACCGAGGCGGGTGACGCGGTGCTCGCCCTGGGCGATGACGCGCCCGTCGGCGTCCTCGGGTTCGTCCATCCGGGCAAGGATCCGCAGTTGGCGCTCGATGTTGCCGCGGCGCTGGGTCGCGACCTCGTCATGCTCGGCGCGGTGGTCGAGGGGCACGAGGACTTCGTCGATGACTTGCGCCGCGCCGCGAACGCGCGCGGAATCGAATTGCGCGTTCTCGGGCACCTGAGCGAGGACGAGATGGACGCCGCGATCGCGACGATCGCCGTGCCGCTCGCGGCCTACCGTCACATCTCCGCGTCGGGTTCGATCGGCCGATGGATCGCCGCCGGTCGCCGGCCGATCACGCTGGCCACGCCGTGGGTCACCGAACTGTCGACGACGGCACCCGGGTCGGTGGCGGTCGTCGAAGCTTCTACTGATGCAGGCGAATCGGGCGATCGTGATGGTGTGATCGATGTGCTCGTCGATGCCGCCCGGGCGGCGCTGAGCGACCCGCTGATGACCGTGACGAACCCGTCGCATCCCGGCTTGCTCACGACGCCGGACGCCGCGCGTCGCCAGACCGAACTGCTCGCCGCGCACCTGACGTCCCTGGGTGGTGTCGGGTGAGCGCGAACGCTCGCGCAGGCGAGCAGGGGGCTGACCTGAGCGTGGGTGACGGACGCGACGTCGACGTCGTCGTCACGCATTTCGAAGACCCGCAGCGTTTGCGATGGGTGCTGGATTCCCTGGCGGCGCAGGATGATTCGTCGCTGCGCCTCCACGTCGTCGTCGCGGATGACGGTTCGGCCACCCCGCCGAGCGTCCCCGACGGCGTCACGCTCCTGCGACAGGCGAACGAGGGCTTCCGCGCCGCGGCGGTGCGCAATCTCGGCGCGCGTGCCGGGTCGTCACCGGTCGTCCTCTTCCTCGACGGCGACACCGTGCCGACGCCCGGCTACTGTGCCGCGATGGTCGACGCCTTGCGAGAGGCGTCGCGCGAGGCGCCGGGCGCCGGCGCCCTCGTCGTCGCAGCCCGTCGGCATGCCGATCTCAGTGCCGTCGCCGCGCGGGGTGACGACGTCGTGTCCTGGTGTGCGGCAACCGATCCGGAGGCGCCGGCCGACGGTGACGTCCTCGCCGCACCCCAGTGGCTGCGCGACGGCTACGCGCGCACGAACGACCTGCGTGACGCCGGCGACGGCGACTGGCGGCTCGTCATCAGCGCCGTCATGGGCATGACGCGCGACGCGTTCGAACGGCTCGACGGGTTCGACGAGAGCCTCGTGGGGTACGGCGGCGAAGACTGGGATCTCGCCTATCGCGCCTGGAACACCGGCGTCGCCCTGCGTCATGCGCCGGCCGCGGTGGCCTGGCACGACGGCCCCGACGCGGGGGAGCGAGCCGATCTCGCGCAGCTCAAGGAGGGCGAGCAGCTCGCGCTCGCTGCCCGCATTCCACAGCCAGACGTGCGGGGGCGCCACGGCATCTGGCGCGCCCCGCGCGTCGTCGTGTTCTGGCGGCCGGCGCGAACGGTGGCACCGAGCGGCGAGTACGCAGCCCTCGAGTCGTGGCTCGCGCTCGCGGACGTCGGGATCTGGTGCGGTGAACACCGTCCCGAGGTGCTCGCCGATGACCCTCGCGTGTGCGCCGGCGAACCGTCCGACGAGGTTCTGCAGCGCGCTGAGTTCATCGTCGACGTCATGCAGCCGTGCGTTCTGCGCGATGCCGAGGGTCTGCTCGCGGCGTGCGACGGCGCGCCATGGGTGGGCGCCGGCGTGACGGCGGCGCGCACCCGTCATCGGACGAATGTGGACGAAAATCGCAGAAGTGACAGGGCCGCTGGGCCGGTCGAATCGCACGCGGACGCGTCACCGATCGTCGAAACCGTGCCCGCAGACGGGCTTCTCGACCTCGAGGCCTGGGGTCGACGGAGGTGGTCATGAGCGAGCGCACCTATCCGTGCGTGACACGTGCACTCACTCGCAGCCGTGACGGTTCGCCTCGCCCTGCTCTCGCCGGCGCCACCGTCATCGTGCCTGCGCGTGACGAAGAGCAGGCGCTTGCGCACTGCCTCACGGCGCTCGAACGAGCGCTCGTCGAGGTTGCTCATCTCGCGCCGGCGATGACGTTGCGTGCGTGCATCGTCCTCGACACGTGCACCGACGACAGCGAGGCCATCGTGCGTGCCTTCGCGGGCGCGGCGGCGCACCGCGGGCAGTTCAGCGTGGAGCCGCTCGTCGTCACGGCGGGGAGCGTCGGGCGAGCGCGTGCCGCGGGAGTGCGCTGCGCGCTCGAATGGGCGGAACGTGACGGCATCGATGCCGACGCGCTGTGGCTCGCGTCGACCGACGCCGACACGCACGTCCCGCCGCACTGGCTGAGCGCCCACATCGCGACGGCCAACGCCGGTGCCGACGCGTACGTCGGCACCGTCGAACCGGACGCGGCTCTCACCGGCGCGCGGCGCGCAGAGTGGATGGAACGACACCATCTGCGGGAGGGGCACCCTCACGTGCACGGCGCGAATCTCGGTGTGCGCGCCTCTGCTTACCTGCGGGTCGGCGGGTTCGCGCCGATGTCGCTGCACGAGGACGTAGACCTCGTCGAGCGGCTGCGCGCCGAGGACGAGCGCCTCGTGCGGGCGGCCGATGACGCGCGCGTCGTCACGTCGAGCCGTCTCGACGGGCGAGCTGTCGGCGGGTTCGCGACGTATCTGGCCAACCTGCGAGGAGGAGTCGCATGACGTCGCTGCGCATCGCCGTGCTCGCCACGAACCGCAACCCGTTGAGCGAGCCGTTCGCCGGCGGCCAGGAATCGCTGACGGCGGCGCTCGTCGCCGGGTTCCGTCGGCGCGGCCACCGCGTCGTGCTGTTCGCGGCCGAGGGGACGCCGGCCGATGTGGCAGACGAGGTCGTGGCGTACCCGGCGCTGCCGCGGTTCTCGGCGGTTGCCGCGCTCGACCCGCAGCTGCCGGAGAAGCCGTTTCTCGACGACCATCACGCGTTCACGTTCGCGGCTGCCGAACTGGCGCGCCGGGATCGTGCCGGTGAGCTCGACGTCGTCGCCAACCACAGCCTGCACCACCTGCCGATGTCGCTGTCGCGCGCCTACGACGCGCCGGTCGTCACGACGTTGCACACGCCGCCGTTTCCGTGGATGGAGCTCGGCGCGGCCCTCGCCTCGCCGGCGTCGCGGTTCGTCGCGGTGTCGAAAGCCCTCGCGGCGCAATGGTCGACGCTGACGCGGCAGGTCGTGGCGAACGGTGTCGACGAGTCGCGTTTCGTCCTCGGGCCGGGCGCTGACGACGGCCGTCTCGCCTGGGTCGGTCGGATCACGCCGGAGAAGGCGCCGCATCTCGCGATCGATGCGGCGCGGGTGGCCGGGCGACGGCTGGCTCTCGTCGGGCCGGTCAGCGATGCGGCGTACTTCGAGGCGGAGATCGCGCCGCGGCTCGGGGGTGACGTCGAGCATCTCGGCGCGGTGCGGCCAGAGGAGGTCGCGAAGGTCGTCGGGCGGAGCGACGCGTTGTTCGTCACACCGGCATGGGATGAGCCGTTCGGCCTCGTCGCCGTCGAGGGCGCGATGTGCGGGACGCCCGTCATCGCCCTCGCACGAGGTGGTCTCGTCGAGGTGGTGCGACCGGACATGGGTGTCCTCGTCGACGCGTCGAAGAATCCGGTCGTGGATTCGTCTGAGCTCCCGGCAGGAGCCGTGATGGCGGCGCCCGACGACGTGCTCGTCGCGCGACTGGCCTCTGCCGTCACCGAAGTCGACGCTCTCGATCGCGCGGCGGTGCGCGAGTGCGCCGTCCGCCATTTCTCTCTCGATGCCTGCATCGACGGGCATCTCGCGGTGCTGACGGAGGCGGTTGACGCGGCGCGCCGTTCGCAGCCTGGATCGGGCGCGCGATCCGTCGAACGTCACACACCGCTGGACCCGCTCCCGAGCGACGCCGACGCGCGGCGGCTCGTCATCCGTGAGGACATGAAGCCTCCAGCCGGGGTTCGTCCGGGGGTGAGCGCGCCGAACGGCATGGGCAGTGACGTTGCGGACCGTCCGTTGCTCCCGGGGAGCCTTTCGGGCGACAGCGTCTCAGGCGGCGCCCAACCGGACGCGACAGGGGCGATGTCGTGATGCGCATCGGTTATTACGTGCACCATCACGGGCGGGGGCACGCGACGCGGGCGGGCGTCATCGGTGCCGAACTGACGCGGCGCGGGCACGTCATCACCTATCTCGGCAGCGGCGCACTGCCCGACGGGGATCAGGTCGCGCTCGCGTCGGATGCCGATGAAGCGGATGCACCGTTCGTCGACCCCGATGCGGGTGGGCGTCTGCACTGGGCTCCGCTCGGCGGTGGCTACGCCGAGCGTTCGGCGCAGATCGCGGCGTGGGTGACGCAGGCGCGCCCGGACGTCGTCGTCGTCGACGTCTCCGTCGAGGTGAGCGCTCTCGTGCGGCTGCTCGGCGTCCCCGTCGTCGTCGTGGCTCAGCCCGGGCGACGCGACGACGCACCGCATGCGCTGGCGTTCGACCTGGCGGCGGCTGTGCTGGCGCCCTGGCCGGCGCGGCTCGTCGTCGCGCCGCACCTCGAACGCCATCGCGACAAGACGGTCGAAGTCGGTGGCCTGTCGCGCTTCGCGGGTCATGCTGCGGGGCCGAACGCTGCGGGCGGTGGTTCGTCGGCATGTGCCTCCCCGAACTCCTCGGAAAGTGTTGCGTCGGGCCCGCGGGCGGACGGTTCCCGCGATGCCGGCGGCTGCGGCGTCGCGGCGGACGTCTCGCAGAGCACTGCACCGGGCGCCGGATCCGGCGGTGCAGCAATAGACGCTGCGGGAGGCCCTTCGCTGGGCGCACGGCGAGGCAGCGATTCTGACGGTGCTGCGGTGAACGTTCCGGAGGGCCTTTCGGCGGGCATGCCGAGAGGGGCCTTCTCGGACGCGACATCGCGGGGCGCCCAAGAGATACCAAGGTTGCGTGGTGTGCTCCTCGTCGGCGGCGAGGGCTGGGACGACGCTGAGCTTCCGGGCGCCGTCGAACGCGCTGTGCCGCAGGTCCATTGGCGGACGCCCGACGCCGACCACCCCGTCGAGGTTCTGCTCGCGACGGCTGACGTCGTCGTCACCCACGCGGGGCAGAACGCTCTTGCGGACGTCGCTGCCTTCGGTGTTCCTGCCGTCGTCGTGCCGCAGGAGCGTCCGTTCGACGAGCAGGCCGACATGGCTCGTGCTCTTGACGACGCCGGCATCGCGCGCGGGCTGACTCTGGGTGCGACCGCTGACGAGGTCGCTGCCGGCATCCGTGAACTCCTCGCCGGAGGCGACGAGCGATCGACAGGACGTGCGTGGGCGCGCTGGTGCGTCGACGGCGCTGTTGACCGCGCGGCTGACGTCATCGAGGCCGCTGCGCGCGGGGGCGTCGCTGACCTAGCTGCTGGAACTGAGGCCGACGATCTGGAAGGTGCTGTGCGTGGGAGCAGGCACGGCATCGACGATGTTGCGCGCGCAGGTGTCGCAGAGCGAGGCGTCCGCGAAGCCGGGGGCGTTGCGCGTGGAGTCGAGGGCGGCTCCGGCTGGCCAGCCGCTACTGGCGCCGAGGCGCCCGCACTCGGAGATGGGACGCTGCAGTGATGACCGACATGGGGTCGGGCCGGACGCTGCCCGTCGCCGTCGTCACTCCGGTGCGGGGACGTCTGGAGCACCTCGTCAATCAGCGACGGTTCCTCGACGAGGTGGCGCCCGACGTGCGACACGTCATCGTCGCCGTCGACATGCCTGATCTGGGTGACGACCTGCGCGCGGCGGGCGTCATGGGTGAGAGCGTCAGCATCGTGCCCCTCGACGATCACCCGCTGGGCATGCCGACAGCGCGGGCCCGCAACGTCGGCGCCACGGCGGCACTCGATGATGGCGCGGAACTCATCGTCTTCCTCGATGTCGACTGCGTCCCCCTGCCCGGTTTCGTCGATGCGTCGCGTGACGCGCAGCGTCAGCTCGATGCTCGCGGCGAGCGTGCCGTGCTCAACGGCATCGTCACGTATATGGGGGAGGACGATCGTCTCGACGGTGAATTCCCGGCGGCTGCAAGACGTTTCGTCGCTCCGCATGCTGCGCGCCCCGCGCCGTCGTCGGGTGCGGTCGAGGTTGACGACGACCATCGTCTCCTGTGGTCGCTCGCGTTTGCGCTCGATGCCGACGCCTGGCGCGCGTGCGGCGGTTTCGACGAGCGGTACGTCGGGTACGGCGCGGAGGACACGGACTTCGGTATGCGGGCCCGTGACGCGGGCCTGCGGATGGCGTGGGTCGGCGGCGCGCACGCGTTGCATCAGTGGCATCCGAGCGCGAACCCGCCGCGCCATCACGTCGTCGACATCGTGCGCAACGCGAACCTCTACCGCGAGCGGTGGGGCACCTGGCCGATGGAGGGCTGGTTGCAGGCGTTCGCCGACGAAGGCCTCGTCGAGTGGACCCCTACGTCGTTGTCCCTGGCGTCGCCGCATTGAGGCTTGCGGTGTGCCCGAATGCGGACAGGATTCGCAGGCGTGTCCAAGAATCGCGAATGTGGACGAAAATCGCAGTCGTACAAGGGCGCGCCGGGGCCATCCTGCGATCTACGTCCACATCTGCGATTTTCGTCCACATTCGTACCGCGGGGTGACGCAGCGCCACCGAGACGAAGAGCGCGGACGGGCCGACTACGCGACGTCGCCGCCGCTGCGCGGGGAGGCCTCAGCTTGGGCGCTTTCATCGACGCGGATGCGGCTGTACATGAACATGTCCTTGCGCGAATCGCCCACCTGCTGCCAGGAACGCAGCAGTCCTTCGCGTTCGAAACCACAGGCCTCGGCGCAACGCCATGACGCCTCATTCCACGGCTCGACGTAGAGCTCGAGGCGGGCCACGTCTTCGAGCGTCTCGGCCCAACCGCTCAGGATGGCGAGTGCGCGCTTCGCGTAGCCGCGTCCCCGGAACGCCGGCGCCAGCCAGTACCCCGTCGAGGCACGCCCCTGGTGGATGGAGCTGAGCCACAGGCCGATGTTGCCGATGCACTGATCGTGCTGGTCGGTGATGGCGAAGGAGTACCCGGCGCCGGTCCGTAGTCGCTCGTGCTGACGCGCTATGTAACTCAGCGCGTCGTCATGGGAACCGCTCGCGGGGACGGTCGTGATGAGGGGAATCAGCGGGTCGCGGGCAACGCTGCGAACCAGATCCACGTCATCGTTCACGAAAGCGCGAAGGGTGACACGTCCGTCCCCCAGGTTCGGCAGTTCGGCGGGGAGCATGGTCTCACTCTCCCTCCATCGGCGATCAGCGGCAACCGGGTGACATGCCGAAGGCTCAGGATGCGCGGTCAGGGGGTGAGTCTCGCGATACGGTCGAGAAGTTGCCTCGCGGTCTCCGTCCGTGCTGCACGTCGCCTGAGCGTTATCGCCCCGATGATCGGAACCTCGAATGTTCTCGCTCGAATCGCCACTGCAGACCGACGCATGGGCCAAGGTCCAACGCAAGCTCGGCAAGCCGACGTCGACACTGCAGGGAGACGGGTGGTCGGCACTGTGCGTCGAGGAGAAGCGCGCGGTTGGCTCCTACCTGTACGTGCCGTACGGGCCGATCTGCCGTGACGCGGGCGCACTCGACGACGCCTTGCGCGCCATCCACGCCCATGCTCGTCGACGGCGAGCCTGGTGGGTTCGCGTCGAGCCGCGCAGCAGCGAACGCGAGGCCCTCTGGTCGGACCTGCCGCTGTGGCGGGACGTGCTCGAGGC
>NZ_DCNR01000018.1:37759-39957 GCF_002322065.1 Dermacoccus sp. UBA1591
ACGGGCAGCATCCGCACGATTCACCGCAACCACGCGAAGAAGGGCCTGGAGGTGCGGACGAGCCGCAACCCGGACGACGTCACCATCCTCGCCGCGTTCCTGTCGCAGGCTGCGGGGCACAAGCACATCGTCGCCCGCTCGGCCAGCTACCTGCATGCGGTGGCTTCCGCGATGATGCCGGTGGACGCGGCGACCCTCTACTCGACGTGGAAGGACGGCGCCCCGCTGTGCGCCACCCTCGTCTACGACAGCCCCACCCAGCGGCTCTTCGCCCATGCCGCGATGCCCGTGGAGCATCGAAAACTGCGTCCGAACCAGCCCCTCATCACGCGCGCGCTGCTCGACGCCCACGACGCAGGCATTCGGACCGCTGACCTGTTCGGCCTCGCACCACCGGACGAGCCGAACCATGCCTGGGCGGGATTCAGCGCCTTCAAGCGTTCCTTCGGTGGCGAGGACATCACCCACCTCGGCACCTGGGAACGCGACATCGTGCCCGGAGCGCGACGTGCCCTCGAAGCCCGCGAGCATCTCGCGGAACGTCGTCAGACGCAGCGGGCTCGAGGCCCGGAGGCCACCGCGGACTCGTCGGCGCCCGTGGCGAGCACCGTGGCGACGACGGCGTCAGCGGAGAACAGCTCGGTGCCGCACTGACGATTGGCCGCCGGGTCAACGGCGCGACTGGGGCGTCGTAGGGTCCGCGGGGGGCGACGGGGCAGCGGTGGTGACCACGACATCGTCGATGTGACGAGGATTCGCAGACCGGACTCGGTTCGCAGAGGTGGACGAAGATCGCGAATTTCGTGCACATTCAGGCACACGACGTATGTCGCTCACAGACGCGCCAGGGGCGACGTCGCGTCAACGAGTGGGAATGCTGGCGCGGTAGATCTCGGAGTGAACGCGTGCTCCGGCATCGCGTTCGTCGCGGCGTTCGGCGACGTCGGCCGGGGCGGCGCGCCCTTGGTCGACGGCGACCAGGATCGTGTCGGCAAGCCTGCGAGCGTCGACGGTGGCGTCTTCACTCGCGGCCGCACCGTCCTGGGCCGCACCGTCCTCGGCCTCATCGCCCCGGCCCGCGAGATCGTAGAGGACGGGCGCGTGCTGTTCGCCGTAGAACCCGATGTTCGGTGCCACGACGCGCACGCCGAGGTCGTGACACATCTCGATCCACCCCGAGTGGGTGCCCCAGACGTTCGCCATGACGCTGACGTCGAGGCCACCGACGAACGCGAACAGCGTCGCGTCATCCATCGGCTCGTGCAGGACGAGCGTGATGGCGCCGCGCGCCGCCAGCGCCTCGGCGCGCTCGACGACGCAGGCGTCGTGACCGCGATCGGTTGGGTCCGCAACGGCGCGGTGCATCGTCACGACGATCTCGACGTCAGGCCGCTCATCGGCGACGAGGGCGAGCGCGTCGAGCGCTCCCGCTGCGTCTACGTTCGTGCGAAGACTCTTGAGGTGCAAGCCGATTCGCCGACGATCATTTCGCGCGGGCGCCGCTGTGCTGTCGTCGCTCGACCGCGCGTCGGCGCGGTTCGTCCGAGAGGAAGTGTCATCGAGCAGGAGCGCGGCCATGACGTCCAGCGGCACGATGTGCGGGTGGCGCACGACGACGGCGTCGCGACCCCAGCGAGCCTGGATCGCATCAGCCGCGCCCTGCGTCAGCGTGATGACGGCGTCAGCCGCCGGCACGAGCGCGTCGAGTCGGCTGAGCTGCGCCGCCGGGTCCTTGATGTGCGGGTTGCGCAGGTCGTGCACCGTGACGACGACGCCCTTGCCCAGCTCGTGCGCCACGTCGACGACCTCGCGCAGGTGCTCAGGGCTGAACGACTCGAACCCGAAGTGGACGTGCAGCACGTCGAACTCGCCGGCATGCTCGCGTAGCCAGGCCGGATCGAGGATGCGCGGCGGCCACCAGCGCGTCGAGCCGTCGTCAGCGATGACGGGCGGGTCGGGCAGGCGGATCACCTCGTCGCACCCGGCGCCTGGTGTCTCGCCGGATGGGGAGAGGTGCGCGACGTAGGGGTGATCGGCCGGAACCGACGCGACACGAATCATGGCTTCTCCTGGACGCGATCTCATCGGCTACGACACTGAGCACGACACAGTGAACGCGACCGAGGGCGGGCGCCGTCACCCTACCCGCAGGCTCGCCCGTTGACGGATCGTCGTTGCCCGGATTCGCGTCATGTTCG